>CAIPNT010000088.1 GCA_903866485.1 uncultured Micrococcales bacterium
AGCAGCAAGAAGTCGACCAGCAGGGTGTTGGTGAACCCTTCAACCAGCTTGCCTTTTTTGACCGCGTCAAAGAACACTGTGCCAAAAACGGCCACACCGAGTGACGAGGCAATCGACTGGATGGCCGAGAGTACGCCCGAAGCCGAACCGACAAACTGATCTTTCACCGAACTCAAAATGCTGTCGAACAGTGCGGCGATGATCAAACCGGTGCCAATGCCGGCAAGGGCCATGCCTGGGGCAAGCTGCCAGACATCAAAACTGGTGAAAGTTGAAACTGCAAACCAAAGCAAGCCTGCGCCAACTGCCTGAACCACAACACCAAGTTGCAGCACCGCGCGACCCAACTTCTCAGACAAGAAAGCGCCACTCAAAGTGCCTCCTATTGCGCTGCCGAGAGCAATCGGAATGTTCCAAAGACCAGCATCTCCGGCCGAGAAGCCGTGCCCGATCTGCAAGAACAGCGTGATGATCAAATACATGCCGGTCATACCGGTGAAAAACAAGGCGATTGCGCTGACGCCAACCGAGTAGGCGCGCTCTTTGAAGATGGCTGCATCGATCAGGCTGGTGCCGCCGCGGGCCTTGCTAAAGCGCTGCTGCACGATGAACAAATAGAAGCCCGCCACCGAAACAACCAGCATGAGCCAAATCCAAAGTGGCCAACCTTCGGTTTGGCCTTGAATCAACGGATAAATCAACAGCGCCGAGGAAACCATGATTATGGCGGTGCCAATCAGGTCAATTTTGATTGACTTATCGCCCGCGGTCTTCGGCAGCACGCGCCAGGCGATGATTGCAGCAATTACACCGAGCGGCACATTGACCAAAAAGACCGAACGCCAGCCGAGGTCGGCAATATTTGCCTGGATGATTCCGCCACCGATTACCGGGCCGAGAATGCCGCCGATGCCGAAAACCGGGCCGAATACTGCGAATGCCGAAGCATATTCATCTGGTGGAAAGGCGGCTCGAATCAGGCCGAAACCCTGCGGAAGGAGCATGGCGCCGAAGAATCCCTGAATCACTCTAAAAACGATCAGTTCGGTTGGGCTGCCCGAGAGCGCACACAACAGAGATGCTACGGTGAAGCCAATTAGGCCAAACAAAAACATGTTGCGACGACCAAATCGGTCACCCAAGCGGCCACCCAAAACCAGTGCGGCACCCAGGCTCAAGGTATAGCCGCCGATGATCCACTGCAGATCAACGCTCGACGCCGATAGTTTTTGAGCCAGGGTAGGGCCGGCAACGTTCACGATTGTGCTGTCAAGCAAATCCATGATTTCGGCGGTCAGCATCACCGCAAGCACCAACCAACGAAGACGATATCCAGGGTTTGTTTGAGTGGTTGCTGCAGTTGAGTTGCTAATGGTCGAGCCCGACTTTCTTGTAGATCCACTTCATCCAGCGTGGTGCCCACCAGTTTAGGTCACCCAGCAAGCGCATAAGAGCAGGAACCAGCAGGGCGCGAACGATAGTTGCATCAAGCAGAATGGCAAAGGCAACGCCCAGCCCGAGCATCTTCATGATGGTCACGCCCGACAGTAAGAAGGCGGCAAAGCTAAATGCAAGCACCAGTGCGGCCGCGGTGATGATTCGCCCCGATCGCTGAAGACCGATTGCCACCGATTCGGTAGTGCCCAGCCCCTTGTCATGCTGTTCCTTAATGCGGCTGAGCAAAAACAGTTCGTAGTCCATCGATAATCCAAACGCAACGATGGCGATCAAAACTGAGGATGATGTGTCGATCGTGCCGGTGACGATGAAGTCGCCGATCAGCCACTGCAGGTGGCCCCCGATGAACACCCAGGTTAAGAAGCCCAGGGTTGCCCCCAGCGAAACCATGTTCAAGAACACGGCCTTGATTGGCAGCAAAATCGAACCGGTGAACAAGAACAGCAGAATAAGTGTCCAAGCAATAATCCAGCCCATCGCAATCGGCAGGGTGCGCTCGATTCCCTGTTGTGAGTCGGTATAAATAGCGGCGGAGCCGCCGACCAAAATTGTGGCATTCGAAATCTTGAGCGCACGAATCTGTTTGGTCAGGTCAAGCCCAGCCGTTGAGCGCGCATCAATGTTGTCGATGGCCACCACGTGCTGATAGCCGCCGCTGGCATAACTGCTGAAGTTTGGCGCATATCCCTCGTCTAGGTTGCCTCTTTGCGCGATTCCCGCGGTGCTTTGCACGCGCAAAATATGGGTCTGTTTTGACAGAGCGATGGTGTAGTCGACAATCTGACTCTGGCTGGCACCCTGAATAACGATGTCAACCGGGCTGCCCTCGCGGGCGCTAAACCGATCACGAATCACGTTGCTTGCGATTACCGCCGAGCTTGTTCGCGGCAATACTCGGTCATCAACCTGACCGAAGACCACGCCACTTGAGAGTGTCATCAGGCTGCCAAGGCCAATCAGGGTCACCAGCAACACCGCTAGCGGTCGCTTCATGACAAAGCGGGCCACGGCACCCCACAAACCAGACTCCTTGGGCGCCAAATCACCCTTGATGACCTTAAGCTTGTTGACTCGGTCGCCAAGGATGTTTAGCATCGCCGGCAGTGCCGTTAGGGCACCGGCCACAGCCAAGAGCACCACGACCACGCCACCAAGGGCAAATGACTTCAAGAAATACTGTGGAAAAAACTCCATAGCTCCGAGCACGATGGCCACGGTCACTCCAGAGAAAAGCACCGTTCGACCGGCGGTGGCCACGGTCACTCGCACGGCGTCGGCAACCTCGGCACCGCGCTTGCGCTCCTCTCTAAAGCGATTCACCATGAGCAGTGCATAATCAATGCCAAGTCCCAGGCCCAAACCGGTGATTAGGTTGAGGGCAAAGACCGAGGTGTCGGTGATCTGGGTAGACAGCCAAACAAAGAAGAACGAACCAAGGATGGCCAAACCGCCAACCAACATTGGCAATCCGGCTGCAACCAGTGAGCCAAATACAAAGACCAGCAGCACCATTGTGAGCGGCACAGCAATTGACTCGGCAAAGCCAAGGTCGTGTGAGATTGCGCCGTTGATGGCATGGGTCATGGTGGCATAACCGGCAACATAGAGATTTGCACCCTCATAGGTTCCGGTCAGGTCGGTAGAAATCTGGCCGGCCACCTTGGCCTGGTTCACATCGGAATTCAAGTGAACAAAAAAGTAGACGGCCTTGCCATCATCGCTTCGAAGCGAAACCGGGCTACCCAGGCTGTAATAGCTGCTGACATCTTTGACCCCGGCATAGTTCTTAAGCTTGGCGGTCAAGTGCTGAGCGGTGATGGTGCTAGAGGTGGCGTCGGCTCCGGCAGCAAAATCGGCCAGGATGACCACATCCGGCTGGGTTTGCTTATAGGTGTCTTGCAGGATGGTGACCACTTTGGCCGAGTCGCTGCCAGGGTCGTCATAGCCACCGGCCTTAAGACCGGCAAATGACTGAAAGCCGAAGATAGTCGAAATCGCGATCAGACCGATGAAGCCCCAAAGCG
>CAIPNT010000089.1 GCA_903866485.1 uncultured Micrococcales bacterium
CATTGGCGCCGGCAACCAACGCCTTGGCGATGTCGCCAGAATATTGAAGACCACCGTCAGCGATGATTGGCACACCGGCAGGCTTGCCAGCCAGTGACGCTTCATAAACCGCGGTGACCTGAGGCACACCGACACCGGCAACAACACGGGTGGTGCAGATAGAGCCAGGACCAACGCCTACCTTAACCGCATCGGCCCCAGCCTCGATAAGCGCCTGAGCGCCGGCCCGGGTGGCGACGTTTCCGCCCATGATGTCGACGTTCTTGGCAAACGGTTCAGCCTTTAGCTTTGCGATCATTTCGAGCACAGCGCGGTTGTGACCGTGTGCGGTATCAACGATTAGCAGGTCAACGCCCGACTCGACCAGAGCCATTGAACGTTCCCATGCATCCTGACCAACACCGACGGCAGCGGCAACCAGCAGGCGACCGTTGGCATCCTTTGAGGCCAACGGATACTTCTCTGACTTGTCGAAGTCTTTTACGGTGATGAGACCGCGAAGCTTGTTGTTGCCATCGATTAGCGGCAACTTCTCGATGCGGTGCTGAGCAAAAATCGCAATAGCGTCATCTGGGTTGATGTCATAAGGTGCGGTGATTAGCGGCATCGGGGTCATGACGTCTTTGACCAGCGTGGTCGGACGCTGCACATCAAGCACAAAGCGCATGTCGCGATTGGTCACGATGCCAAGCAGGCGACCATCCTCGTCGACAACTGGCAGCCCAGAAACACGATAGCGACCACAAAGATCGTCTACCTCTTGGATGGTGGCCAGTGGAGTGGTGGTGACCGGGTGTGTGATCATTCCGGCTTCTGAGCGCTTGACCAGGTCAACCTCGCTGGCCTGAGCATCTAGCGATAGGTTGCGGTGAAGCACACCGATGCCGCCCTGACGGGCCATGGCGATGGCCATGCGGGCTTCGGTGACGGTGTCCATGGCCGAAGAAAGCAGTGGAACGTTGATCTCAATGCGCTTGGTGATCTTGGTCTTGGTGTTCACGCCAGATGGCATGATGTCTGATTCGCCTGGCAGAAGCAAGACGTCGTCGTAGGTTAGGCCAACAAAGCCGAATGGATCGTGTTCAGTCATCTTGTAATTCTACCCACGAAATACGCCTGTAATGCCCGCAGGAGTAAGGTAATCTCATCTATCGAAACTGCAACGGCGCGACTCTCGCGCCACGCGAAAAAACGGAGGTTGGTTTGTACCGACTTAATGCGCTTCGAGCGAGAATCGCAAAGACTGCGATCAGCACACTGCTGATGGTGTTTATGGGGCTGAGCCTTGCGCCAATGGTCGCCAACGCTGCCGATTCTTGCAAGCCACATGACCCTGCCGCGGCCTTCATGGTCGAGGGCACCCTGCTAAACGCAGACACCCCGATCAAGGGTGCCAAGGTGAACCTGACCGGCAATGGATTTGCTGGATGTGCCGTTTCGGATGACAACGGATACTTCATCATCGATGCACCGAAGGCCGGCCACTACACCGCGACCCTAGACATCACCACGCTGCCTGCCGGCGCAAAACTAGACCAGTCGGCAGCCTCGCAGCCAATTGACCTGACCACCACAAACGACCAGTCGGTGCTGTTTCCGATTGGTGTGCTGCAGAGCACCGCGCAGAGCATCTGGCAGCAGCTAGCCATCCGGTTGTTCGCCGGCGTTGACTTTGGTCTGCTCTTGGCCCTGGCCGCAATTGGCATCTCGCTAATTTTTGGAACCACTGGCTTCAGCAACTTTGCCCACGGTGAAATGGTCACCCTCGGAGCCCTGCTGACCTGGTTGCTCTATTCGATCATCGGGCTGCCAATCGTGGTTGCCGGTGCAATCACAATCGCACTGACCGCCGGCTTCGGTTGGTTGCAGGATGCTGCGATCTGGCGTCCACTTCGCACTCGTCGCCTGGGGCTAAACCAGACCATGATCGTCTCAATCGGGTTCTCAATCGTGCTTCGCTATGTGCTCTTGATGATTTTCGGTGGCGACACCAAAGACCTCGGTGGCACTTCAAACTCAGTGACACTTGGCCCTGTGGTAACCAACACCTCGGCACTTGCCAGCATGGCCATTAGTGCGGTTGCACTAATCGGCGTGGCTTTCTTCTTGACCCGCACTCGCGTGGGCAAAGCAACCCGCGCGGTGAGCGACAACGCGTCACTTGCAGCCTCAACCGGCATCGACGTAGAGCGCATCATTCGCATCGTCTGGTTGTTGGCAGCAGCGCTAACCGGCCTGGCGGGCATCCTCTACGGTCTTCAGTTCCAGGCCAATTGGAGCACCGGATTCAGCATCCTGTTGCTGTTGTTTGCATCGACCACCCTTGGTGGTTTGGGAACCTCATTCGGAACCGCAATCGGTGCGCTAATCATCGGTGTCGTGGTGCAGACCTCGGTCATCATCATTCCCACCGACCTCAGCTATGCATCGGCGCTGGTAGTGCTTATTTTGACCCTGCTATTCAGACCTCAGGGCATCCTGGGCAAGAAGCAGCGATTGGGCTAGGAGAAAACTCATGGACTTAACCGCACTCATTTCTCTGCCGCTAGGCGAGATCATCAGCGCAATGACCGCAGCCTATGTGCTGTGCGCGCTCGGCCTTGCCATGCACTTTGGTTACACGGGTTTGCTCAACTTCGGTCAGGCTGCCTTCGCAGCCATCGGCGCATACGGTTTTGCAATCGCAACCAATGACCTGCACTTGAACCTTTGGGGCTCACTGCTAACCGGACTCGCCGCATCTGCAGTGTTCGCGCTGATTCTTGGTTTGCCAACTCTGCGCCTGCGCGCCGACTACCTGGCCATCGTGACCATCGCAGCCGCCGAAACCTTCCGCTATCTCATGGAGTCCGGCGAAGCCGGTGCGTGGACTGGTGGTGCAGAGGGTATCGACGGTTTCGGAACCGAGTTCTACGCGCTAAACCCGATTCCTTCTGGCGTTTACAACATCATCGGTTTGCCACTGACCGACCGTCAGCTGTGGGCCGACCTGGTCAGCTGGCTTCTGGTTGGCATCGGCGCACTGTTCATCTTCTTCCTAACTCGCAGCCCATGGGGTCGCGTGCTCAAGGGCATCCGTGAGGATGAAGACGCCGTTCGCTCACTTGGCAAGAACGTGTTTGCCTACAAGATGCAGGCGCTGATCATCGGTGGCAGCTTGGCCAGCCTCG
>CAIPNT010000090.1 GCA_903866485.1 uncultured Micrococcales bacterium
AAAGCGATGCTGCTCATCGATGACTATGAAGCCTAGGTCTAAAAACTCGACATTGTCAGAGATTAAGGCGTGCGTGCCAACGACGATTTGGGCCTTGCCACTTACCATTTGCAAAAGCGCTCGCTTGCGATCGGCAGCTGCCATTTGCCCGGTTAGCAGGGTGAGGCCAACCTGCTTTGCTAAGTCTGGGCCAAGCGAGCGCTCGATAGACCTAAAGTGCTGCGCAGCCAAAACCTCCGTAGGTGCCAAAAGTGCAGATTGGCCGCCCGAATCGGCAACCGCAAGCATGGCTCGAACGGCAACAAGAGTCTTTCCAGATCCCACTTCACCCTGAAGCAATCGGTTCATCGGGTTGCGCCTGGCCAGATCTTCGGCAATCTGGTTGCCGACCTGAACCTGTCCGTTGGTAAGTTCAAATGGCAGAGAAGAGTCAAACTTCGAAAGCAGGCCATCGACAACTGCTTCCCTAGCAGTGGCGGGTGTGGCGAGGTTCTCTTGCCTTCGCTGAATCAAGGTTGCCTGCAGCAAGAATGCCTCGTGATATTTCAGGGTTTGCCTAGCCTGTTGCCACTGGGCATGCACTTCTGGGCGGTGAATTTGATTAAATGCTTGGTGCAGCTCGATGAGTTCGTTTTGTTCGACCACCGGCCGAGGCAGTTCATCCTGAATTGGCGACATGGTGTCAAGCGCGATTGCCATCGAACGCGCAATGGCCCACGTGGTCACGGCAGAGGCAGCCGGATAGATCGGAATCGGCAGGTCGGCCCAACGCTTGGCTTCAGCGTCTGAGATTTCTTCGGGAAACAACTCGTATTCAGGATGAGCCAATTGCAACTTGCCGTTGTAGCTGCCGATCTTGCCGGCAAATAAACCTCGCACACCCGGCTTCAAGTCTTTTTGACGCCATGACTGGTTAAAGAACGAGAGCGACATGTAGCCGTGGCCGTCGGTGATGCGCACCTCGAGAATGCTGCCGTTGCGGCCCTTCATCCGGCGTTCACGAACCTCAAGGATGTCGGCAACAACCGTGGCCGGTTCACCAATCGGAAGCTCTGAAATTGGGGTCAGCGCTCCCCTGGTCGCATAGCGTCTCGGAAAGTGCGTCAACAGGTCGGCAACAGTCTTGAGACCCAAATGCTTGGCAAACGACTTGGCTGTGCGGTCACCGAGCACACGGTCAAGCGGTTCGTTAGAAAGCAGCATAAGACTATCTTCGCCTGTGGTTCACACCCCTACCGGTAGGCTTGACCGGTTATGACAAGAATCATTAGCGGCGTTGCCGGCTCTCGCAAGCTAGCCAGCCCAGCCAAAACCACCCGCCCAACCAGCGATCGCATTCGCGAGTCGATCTTCAACCGCCTTCAGGCTCGAGACTTCATCGATAACAAACGAGTGCTTGACCTTTACGCTGGCACAGGAGCACTTGCTCTCGAGGCGGTAAGCCGCGGCGCAATCTACGCGATGATGGTCGAGCGAGACGGCCAAGCTGCCGCCGTTTGCATCAACAATGCCAACATGATTCAGAAAGCCATGGCCAGCGAAGGCTTCTATGATCAGGTGACCAAGGTCTCGCAAAAGGCGGTTGGCTCATTTTTGAGCACCGATCCGCTGATTTATGACTTGGTTTTTATCGACCCTCCCTATGAAGTTAGCAATGACGAAGTGGCAACCAACCTAAAGGCCCTCATGCCACGACTTGCCCCAGATGCAATCGTGATGCTTGAAAGGTCGAGCCGCACCGGCTCGGTTGAATTGCCAGAAGGGCTCATGCTTGACGAAGAAAAGAACTTCGGAGACACCACCGTTTTTTGGCTCACACGTGGCAACTAGCTTGCAACTTTAATGAAGAAATCAATCTAGATTCAAGCAAATAAAAAAGACCCCGAAGTTGTCGGGGTCTTTTTTGGCTAGCTAGTGAAAGAAACCTTTAAGGTCTCGCTCTGGCTCGCCAACATAGATCTGCTGTGGGCGACCAATCTTGGTGGCCGCGTCCATATTCATCTCGCGCCAGTGGGCGATCCATCCCGGCAAACGGCCCAGAGCAAACAGAGCGGTAAACATGCGCGGCGGGAAGCCAAGCGCCTTGTAGATTACGCCGGTGTAGAAGTCGACGTTTGGATAAAGCTTGCGCTCGATGAAATAGCTGTCTGATAGCGCCGCAGCCTCGAGCTCTTTGGCGATGTCAAGCAGTGGGTCCTTGACTCCAAGCTCTGCAAGCACCTTGTCAGCGGTTGCCTTTACGATTCTTGCGCGTGGGTCGAGATTCTTATAAACACGGTGGCCAAAGCCCATGAGGCGAATGCCATCTTCTTTGTTCTTGACTCGGTTGACGAAGTGCTGCACCGACTCGCCAGAGTTCTGAATCTGGGTGAGCATCTCGAGAACGGCCTCGTTCGCCCCACCGTGAAGCGGGCCAAATAGTGCGTTGATTCCAGAAGAGATCGAGGCAAACATGTTGGCCTGGCTTGATCCAACAAGTCGAACCGTAGAGGTTGAACAGTTTTGCTCGTGATCGGCGTGCAAGACCAAAAGCGTCTCAAGGGCCTGCGTAACCACCGGGTTCTGAACATAGTCTTCGGCCATGTTGCCAAAGTTCATGCGCAAGAAGTTTTCGACATAACTCAGTGAGTTGTCTGGATAGAGCAGAGCCTGACCCATGCTGTTCTTGTTCGCGTAGGCAGCCAAGACCGGCAGCTTGGCGAGCAGTCGGATGGTTGAAAGCTCAACCTGCTCAGGGTCGCTCGGGTCTAGTGAGTCTTGATAGAAGGTCGAAAGCGCAGAAACTCCGGCGGCCAAAACGGCCATCGGGTGCGCGTTCTGCGGCATTGCGTGAAACAAATTCTTCAGGTCTTCGTGCACCAGAGTGTGGCGGCGAATCTTGTCTTCAAATGCGGTCAGCTCTGCTGGGGTTGGCAGCTCACCATAGATGAGCAGAAAAGAGGTTTCGAGAAAACTCTTTGAGCCGGCCAACTGCTCGATTGGATAACCGCGGTGGCGAAGAACTCCGGCGGCTCCGTCGATAAATGTGATTGCAGATTTGGTCGATGCTGTGTTTACGAAACCCTGGTCGTATGCGGTCAAACCAGTGATGGCGGTCAACTTAGAAATGTCAACGGCTGATGGGCCAGCAACTGCCGGAATAACCGGAAATTCTGCGGTCACATCACCGTAAGTGACGGTTACTTTGTCGCTCGAGGTCATCGAAGCTCCTGTGTCTCTCTCGTGCCCTTGTTTGGGCTAAACCAAGCCTATGGCATTGCGCAGACGGCGCGCACCCTCGGCTATTTTGTCATCGGTTGCGGTGATTGAGAAGCGCACATATTGGTTGCTGCTTTCACCATAAAAAGTTCCTGGAACCACGACGATTCCAAGGTCGGCCATTCGGTCTAGAGTCTTAAAACAATCCTCGCCAAGAGTGGCCCAAAGGTATAAACCCGCGTCGCTGTCGGCAAGCTCAAAGCCATAGTCGCGAACTGCGGCAAGCAAAACCTCGCGGCGCTTGCGGTAAATCTCTTTTTCCTTGGCAACGTGCACTTCATCGCCCAGCGCTACTACCATTGCGCGTTGCACCGGCATCGGAGTGTTTAGCCCCGAGTGCATGCGAAGATTAACCAGTGCCTTGATGAGCGAAGTCTCACCAGCGGCAAAGGCGGCTCGATAGCCAGCCAAGTTCGACTGCTTGCTCAGCGAGTAAACCGCCAAGACCCCCTCATCGCTGTCACCACAAACCCTTGGATCTAACACCGACGGAATCAAACGGTCTGACCATTCGCCCCAGCCAAGCTCGGCATAGCACTCATCGCTGGCCAGTAGGGCACCGAGTTCGCGGGCACGATCAACGGCCGCCTTCATTTCGGCCACATCCATGACACGACCATCCGGGTTGCCGGGTGAGTTGATCCAGATTAGCTTTGCGTTTTCTGGCCATTTTGCCGGGTCATCTTCTGACACAATTTCTGCGCCGCAGAGCGCGGCACCAACAACATACGCGGTGTAGGCCACGCGAGGTTGAACCACGACATCGCCCGGACCAAGACCCATCAAGAGCGGAAGCCAGCTGATTAACTCTTTAGAGCCGATGGTTGGCATGACTTGTTCTGGCTTTAGACCCGGCACGCCGCGACGGCGGGCAAACCACTCGACAACGGCGGCTTTAAATTCAGGCGAACCGCCGGTCGATGGATAGCCAGGGGCGTTTGACGACGCGTTTAGAGCATCTTGAATGATTTTTGGAGTTGGGTCAACCGGAGAACCAACTGAAAGATCAACCGCACCACCCTCGTGCAGGGCAGCCTTAGCCGCGTATGGCTTCAGCTGTTCCCACGGATATTCTGGGAGGCGATCAAACATAAACTTTTGAGACTATGCCTGTGGCGGCAGAGCGCTGATTACTTCATGGTCTTTGGCAAGCTTGCCAACCTTGGCGGCGCCACCAGGTGAACCGAGATCGTTGAAAAACTCGACATTGGCCTTGTAGTAGTCGGCCCACTGCGATGGAAGATCGTCTTCGTAGTAGATCGCTTCAACCGGGCACACTGGCTCGCACGCACCACAGTCGACACACTCGTCTGGGTGAATGTAGAGAGAACGTTCACCCTCGTAAATGCAGTCAACCGGGCATTCTTCGATGCAAGCCTTGTCTTTGACATCAACACATGGCAGAGCGATAACGTAGGTCACTGAGAGTCCTCTTCTAAAACTGAAACTGTAACTATTTTATTGATGTCCGCGGGCTCTTTTGCGCCAAGAGCCAGCGTGAATCTGCGGAAAGAGAATAATGATGGCCATCAGGGCCAGCGATCCATAGGCCCAAATTACACCGAGTTGATTGCCCGGGATTAGCAACGAACCCGTCGATTGGGGCTGCGCCAACCAAAAAATGGTGGTGGCAAAGGTTGCAGCCACGAGATAGAGGGCGCCGCGACTGCTGCGCAGCAGGCGAATTGCCAAGGCCAGCGAACCGGTCATTATCATGGCAACAATCAAACCGATTGGCGTGCCAGCAGAGTCTGAGGCGCGCACCTGATGCAGCAGGGTGCCGGCTAGGCCCAAAAGAAAGCCCAACGGCATCGCCCAGAAGAAAGTAAAGAGTGGCCGAAGCTGCACCATTGGGTTAGGTGAAGCCAGGCGCAAGCGCTCGGTGCGGTCATATCTAAACTCTTTGCCTGCGACAACAGAATAGGTTTCGGTCGACACAGCAACCTGACTAATGTGAGCCTCTAAAGCTGCCTTTTTAACCTTGGCCGAATCTGCATCGCCGATCTCGACGTCAAATCGCTCACCGGGTTCAGAAATCACCCAAAATTTTGGGCCGCGACCCTTGCGCTCTTTGGCAAACTTTCTAATCGCCATGGCAGTGGCCTCATGGGCCATTCGGTGATCAGGGTGGCCAAAGCCCCCCTTGCGGTTATAGGTAAGCACAGCATCTGGCTTGAAGTCTTTTATTGCAGCGCGAATATCGTCGGAGATCACTGAGGTGGAGGCCGCAGACAGCGCCAACTCATCTAGCTTTCTCGGCTTAGCCGGCTTTCCCAACGGGTTTAAGCGCATACCCGAGTCGAGATAAGCCCGGGTTCCGGCAAAGGCATGCTTGACATCACCGAATGCGGCTAGGGCCTCGCGAAGTTCACCGGCGCGAAAGGCTCCCATTGCCGATAGGTTTCCCTCAAGCGACTTCAGTTCCTCAAGCTTGACCTTACCGCGCTCTCCTCGGGTTAATGTCAGCACCATAACCTCGGCGCCAGCGGCAATGCGCTTTGCAATCACATGGCCTGTAAACAGGCTTTCGTCATCAGGATGAGCGTGCACGATTAGAAGTCGCTGCGGTGAAAAGGTTGCCTTAGCCATAAAACAACTTTAGGCGACATACGACAAACGCTTGCTAACTTAGGGTTACCTAACTTAGGCTTACCTAAGTAAGAGAATTTTGATTAGATTCAGCAAACTAAGGAGAGAAACTTGCTAGCCAACCTTCTGATCGGCCTTCGTGAAGGCCTCGAAGCGGCGCTAATCGTTAGCATCCTGGTTGCCTACCTAAACAAGCTTGGCCAGCGCAACACCGTCAAGTTCGTGCTGTTCGGTGTTGCTGCAGCGGTCGCACTGTCGGTCGGCGTTGGCTTTTTGCTCAATCTCATCGTTGACAACGCCGAAGCGGGAACCAATCAAATCATTGGCGGAAGCACCTCGATCATTGCCGTGGGCTTTGTCACCTGGATGATTTTCTGGATGAACCGGCAGGGTCGCCACATGGGTTCGGCGCTTCGCACCAAAGTTGATGCGGCCGCCCAGACTTCCACCTTCTCGCTCATCCTGATTGCATTTTTCGCGGTCATTCGCGAGGGTGTCGAGACCGCAATTTTTCTGTGGAGCACCACCCGAGCCGACACCTCGGGTGACTCACCTGTTCTTGGAGCCGTACTGGGCCTAGTCTTAGCAGCCGTACTTGGCTACCTAATCTACCGCGGTGCGGTGAAAATCAACCTCTCGATCTTCTTTAGATTCACCGGCGCGTTTCTTATATTGGTGGCGGCCGGAATTTTGGCTTATGGCATCGCAGAACTGCAAGAAATGAACTGGTTGCCGCTATCTCAAACCGCCTACGACCTTTCGGGCTTGGTTCCGCAGGGCAGCCTCGGCGAAACCCTGCTGCATGGAACCTTGAGTTTCAATGCGGCTCCTAGCGTTTTGCAGGTTTTTGCCTGGGTCGGCTATGTGGCTGTGGTTGGCACAATCTATGTGCGTGCCTCTCGAAAAAAATAGCCACTCCCCGACTAAAGCAAAAACCCCCGACCAATTTGGTCGGGGGTTTTCTTGATGCTAGAGAGCTTATTTGCCCTGGCTTGCATTCTTGCGCTGTGAGTAAAGGCGGGCGCGAACGGTTGGGTCAAGCTCAAGCTTGCGAATGCGTGTTGCCTCTGGGGTTACCTCAACACACTCGTCTTCACGAGCGAACTCTAGACACTCTTCGAGTGACAGGGTGCGAGGAGGGGTAAGTGACTGGAACTCATCAGATGAAGAAGCGCGCATATTGGTGAGCTTCTTTTCTTTTGTGATGTTTACTTCCATGTCTTCTGAGCGAGAGTTCTCGCCGATGACCATACCGGTGTAAACCTCGCTGGTTGGCTGAACGAAGAATGAACCGCGCTCCTGAAGACCAATCATTGCGAACGGGGTAACCACACCGGCGCGGTCGGCAACTAGCGAACCGTTGTTACGGGTCTGAATGTCGCCAGCCCACTCTGCGTATCCGGCGGAGATAGCGTTGGCGATACCGGTTCCCTTGGTGTTAGTCAGAAACTCGGTGCGGAAGCCGATTAGGCCACGGCTCGGAACCTTGAATTCCATGCGAACCCAACCGGTTGCGTTAGCAACCATGTTAACCATCTGACCCTTGCGTGCAGCAAGCAGCTGGGTCATTGCGCCTAGGAACTCCTCTGGAACATCCAAGGTTAGGTCTTCGAAAGGCTCGTGAAGCTTGCCGTCAACGCGCTTGGTAACTACCTGTGGCTTACCAACGGTCAGTTCGTAGCCTTCGCGACGCATCTGCTCAACCAGGATGGCAAGGGCAAGCTCACCACGGCCCTGAACCTCCCAGGCGTCAGGACGCTCGGTTGGAAGAACGCGAATCGAAACGTTACCGATTAGCTCTTTGTCGAGGCGATCCTTCACGAGGCGCGCGGTAACCTTTGCCCCCTTGACACGACCGGCCATAGGTGAGGTGTTGATGCCGATTGTCATCGAGATGGCAGGGTCGTCAACAGTGATCATCGGCAGTGGGCGGATGTCGTTAGGGTCGGCAAGAGTTTCACCAATGGTGATCTCTTCGATACCAGCAACCGCAACGATGTCACCCGGGTTGGCTTCTTCGGTTGGGAAGCGCTCAAGCGCCTTGGTCTTTAGAAGTTCGGTGATCTTTACGGTCTGGGTGGTGCCATCCTGGCGAACCCAAGCAACCTGCTGACCCTTACGAAGGGTTCCGTTGAAGATACGAAGCAAAGCTAGACGACCCAAGAATGGAGACGCGTCGAGGTTGGTGACGTGTGCCTGAAGAGGGGCTTCGTCATCGTAAACCGGAGCCGGGATGTACTTCATGATGGCGCCGAACAGTGGCTCAAGGTTTTCACCCTCAGGAAGGGTGCCATCGTTTGGCTTGTTTAGAGAGGCGATGCCGGCACGACCCGATGCATAGATGATTGGCAACTCTAGAATGCCGTCAATGTCTAGGTCAGGAACCGAGTCGTGAAGGTCAGAGGCTAGACCTAGAAGAAGGTCGTGAGTCTCTTCAACGACCTCGTCGATGCGAGCGTCTGGACGGTCGGTCTTGTTAACCAACAAGATAACCGGAAGCTTGGCTTCTAGCGCCTTGCGCAAAACGAAGCGGGTCTGAGGCAGCGGACCTTCAGATGCGTCAACCAGCAAGACAACGCCGTCAACCATTGATAGGCCGCGCTCAACCTCGCCACCGAAGTCGGCGTGACCCGGGGTGTCAATCACGTTGATGGTGATCTCTTTGCCACCCGAGTGGTCACCCTTATAAGCGATGGCAGTGTTCTTAGCGAGGATGGTAATGCCCTTCTCGCGCTCGAGGTCACCAGAGTCCATGACTCGCTCGCCCACGGTTCCGTGGTCGCTGAAAGAGCCGGTCTGGCGAAGCATGGCGTCGACCAAAGTGGTCTTGCCGTGGTCTACGTGGGCGACAATTGCGACGTTGCGCAAGTCATCTCTGGTGGCCTTGGCCATAAGAACATCCTTTGTGAGCGCGCCAAACAGTCATAAGTTGGCGCTTTGAAATTTAATAGGGGGTGCAGAATTGCATCTTTGAGCCCCTGCCCTCTAAGTCTATCGGGCAAGGCGCCAAAAATGCAGGTTTAGCGGGCTGCTAAACGCGCCTCGCGACGACGCTTCTGCTCTGCCGGGTCTGGCACCGGCACAGCTTCGATTAGTCGCTGGGTGTACGGATCCTGAGGATTTTTGAGAATCTGGTCTCGAGGGCCCTGCTCAACCAGTCGGCCATTCTGCATCACGGCAATGCGGTGCGACAGGATGTCGACCACGGCAAGGTCGTGAGTAATGAACAAACAGGCGAACTTCAACTGTTCTTGCAACCCCTGAAGTAGATCCAAGAAGCGCGCCTGAACGGAAACGTCAAGGGCAGAAGTCGGCTCATCGGCAATCAGCAAGTCTGGAGTCAGAGCCAGTGCTCGGGCAAT
>CAIPNT010000091.1 GCA_903866485.1 uncultured Micrococcales bacterium
CTCATTGCGGCCTTGAAGGCGACTGCCTTGGCAGCGATGACATGCATCAACGGTCCACCCTGCTGGCCAGGGAACACAGCTGAGTCAATCTTCTTTGCATATTCGGCCTTGCACAGGATGAGGCCTGAGCGTGGGCCGGCAAGAGTCTTGTGCACGGTAGTTGAAACCACGTCTGCGAATGGAACCGGGTTCGGGTGCAGACCGGCTGCAACCAAACCGGCAAAGTGAGCCATGTCAACCCAAAGCTTGGCTCCAACCTCGTCGGCAATCTTGCGGAACTCGGCGAAGTCGAGGTGCTGTGAATAGGCAGACCATCCAGCGATTAGCACCTGAGGCTTTACCTCATGCGCGCGTGCGCGGACAATGTCCATATCAATCAGGTTGGTCTCTGGGTTTAGCTCGTAGGCGTGAGCCTCATACATCTTGCCCGAGAAGTTCAAGCGCATACCGTGGGTTAGGTGACCACCGTGCGCCAATTCAAGACCAAGGATGCGGTCTCCAGGGCTAGCCAGCGCCATTAGTACCGCGGCGTTAGCCGAAGCACCCGAGTGTGGCTGAACGTTTGCGTGCTCGGCACCGAATAGCTGCTTCGCCCGGTCACGAGCTAGGTTCTCGGCTACGTCAACTGCCTCGCAACCACCGTAATAACGCTTGCCTGGGTAACCCTCTGCATACTTGTTGGTCAGCACCGAACCCTGAGCCTCAAGAACTCCGCGTGAAACAAAGTTTTCACTCGCGATCATCTCGAGCATGTTGCGCTGGCGTTCAAGCTCAGCTTTTAGAACTGCAGCGATTTCTGGGTCTGTTTCGCTGAGAGGCAAGTTGAATGAAGAAGACATTAATGGGCTCCTAAAGGCCGTTTGCGGTGAGGTAATTCTACCATCGGATAAACTGGCAGATATGACCTCATCAGCCACAACCCACTGGGTTCTCACCTTTGTTTGCGAAGACAAGCCGGGCATCGTTCACGCCATCTCGGGCGCGATTGTGGCTGCCAATGGAAACATCACCGAGTCACACCAATACACCTCGCTAGACACCGGCCGCTTCTTCATGCGCCTGCAAATCGAGTCTGCGGTGCCCCGCGAAATGTTTGAGGCACAGTTGGCTCCGGTTATTGCTCGCTATGACATGGATTCGGTGCTCGACATCGTCGGTCGCCCGATGAAGACCCTGGTCTTGGTTTCGAAGAGCGCCCACTGCCTCAACGACATCCTGTTTCGCCAGCGCAGCGGCCAGCTGCCGGTTGAGATTCCGGCGGTCTTTGGCAACCACTCAGACCTTGCATCACTAGCCGAGTTCTATTCGGTGCCGTTTGAAGAGCACGCTATTACCGGCGAGGCCGACAAGCGAGCATTCGAATCGATGCTGCGCACCTTCATTCACTCGGCCGGCATCGAGATGATCATTTTGGCTCGTTATATGCAGGTGCTCTCAGAAGAATTCTGCAAAGAGTTTGAGGGTCGCATAATCAACATCCACCACTCATTCTTGCCGGGCTTCAAGGGCGCCAACCCCTACGCCCAGGCGCACGCTCGCGGAGTCAAGCTGATTGGCGCCACCGCCCACTTTGTGACCGCCGACCTCGACGAGGGCCCGATCATCGAACAGAACGTGGTTCGCGTGCAGCACTCAGACTCAAAGAAGCGCCTGGTTTCAATTGGTCAGGATGTCGAGTCAAAGACCTTGACCCAGGCGATGCGCTGGTATTCAGAGCACCGCGTGCTGCTTGACGGAGACCGTACCGTAATCTTCAGCTAGCGAGTTCTTGACTTGAAGTAGAGTTCGAGCATGACCACATCTTTGAAGTCAACATTCAAGTCTCTAGCCAGAATTGCTGCCATCGCATTGGTTGCCGTGACGCTGCCAACCGGCCTAGCCCTGGCCGATTCAACCACTCCAGCGGTTAGCACGAGCACGGTTGGAGTGCAGTTGTTTGAGTGGAACTGGAACTCGGTTGCCAACGAGTGCACCACCCACCTTGGCCCGGAGGGCTATTCGTGGGTTTTGGTTAGCCCACCTCAAGAGCACATCGTTGGCTCACAGTGGTGGGTGCATTACCAACCAACCAGCTACAAGCTCGAGTCAAGTCTTGGCACCCGCGCCGAGTTTGCCAACATGGTCAGCACCTGCAAGCAGGCTGGCGTGGCAATAATTGTTGATGCCGTCATCAACCACATGGCCGCCAGCGGAACCATCGGTTGGGCAGGCACCATCCATGACAAATATGACTACCCGGGCCTTTACAGCACCGATGACTTTCACCACTGCACCAGCAAGGATGGCGGCATCGATGACTGGAACAGCCTCTATCAAGTTCAAGAGTGTGAGCTGCTCGGCCTAGCCGACCTAAACACCGGCAGCGCCAAGGTGCAGGGCACCATCGAGGCCTACCTGAAAGACCTGCTGTCACTGGGCGTTAAGGGCTTTCGCATCGATGCGGCCAAGCACATCGCCGTTGCCGACCTGAAGCCAATTGTCGCCTCACTGCCGGCAGACACAACCTTCATGTATGAGGTTTATGACGGAGTGGCCGACCCAGCCGAATATCGCAAGATGGGCAACACTTTTGCCTTTGATTGGGCTAGGTCGACCAAGTCGATGTTCAGCACTCCCGGTGTCTTGAAGGGGCAGGCATCGCCTTCACTTTTGGCCACCAACGACCAAAGTGACGCAAGCATCAGCCTGATAACCAATCACGATACCGAGCGCGACGGCAGCACCCTGAACTACAAGGCCGGCAAGCGTTTCGAGTTGGCCAATGAGTTTATGCTCGCGATTCCATACGGCAAGCCGATGGTCTATTCGGGTTATGCCTTTTTCTTGAATGACCCCGCACCAAACGCGGTTCACGACTTAACCTCCAACGCCGTCTGCCCAAGCGCCCCAAGCTCGGCAACCGTGGCCAAAATCAAGGATGGCTCATTCGTTTGTGAACACCAGTGGCCGGGCATTCTTGGCTTGGTGCAGTTTCACAAAACGGTGGGTGACGCGCCCGTTCAAAACGTTTATAGCAGTGGCAACACCTATGGGTTCAGTCGAGGCAACTTAGGTTTCGTGCTGTTCAACACCGGCACCGGCAAGTTTGCTAAGACGGTTTCAACCTCGATGGCTGCGGGCGTCTATTGCAACCAGGCCTTGGTCGGCACCCTGGCCGCAACACCAAAGTGTTCGGCCGCCCAGCAGATTAAGGTGGCAGCCAACGGTTCGGTGAAACTGAATCTAACCGGATGGGCTGCCGTTGCAATCAGCACCGCCGGCAAGATCAAATAGTCGGCTAAACCAACGAAGCTCGCCAAGCGGCGTGCATTCGCGAGAACTTTCCGGTGCCAGAAATCAAGGCCGCCGGAGTGTCATCCTCGATGATTTGCCCGAGCTCCATGACCAAGACGCGGTCGGCAATCGAAACCGTCGAAAGTCGGTGGGCAATGATGATCGATGTGCGGCCATCGAGCAGGGTCTGCAGTGCGTGCTGCACCAAACGCTCACTGGGAATATCAAGGGATGCGGTGGCTTCATCCAAGATCAAAACTGCTGGGTCTGCTATGAAGGCGCGGGCAAACGAAATCAGCTGACGCTGACCGGCCGACACCCTGCCACCGCGCTTGTTGACATCGGTGTCATAGCCCTGCGGCATGCTCATGATGAACTCGTGCACACCGACCGCCTTGGCAGCCGCCCGTATTTCGGCCGACGTGGCATCTGGCTTGCCAAGCGCAATGTTGTCGGCCACGGTGCCCGAAAACAGGTAGGCCTCTTGGGTGACCATCACGATGGCCTTGCGCAGCTCAAGATTTGAAAGGTCGCGCAGGTCTACCCCGTCGAGGGTCAACTGGCCGGCACTCGGGTCGTATAGACGTGAAACCAACTTAGCCAAAGTTGACTTGCCGGCTCCGGTGGTGCCAACCAATGCGATGGTCTGCCCAGCCGGAATGTCGAGATTGAACCCAGGCAGCACGGTCTTGCCGTTCGAATAGTGAAACTCGACGTCTTTGAAGTTGAGGTGACCGGCAGGTTGCTCAAGCTTCACCGGATGCTGGGGCTCTGGCACTGACTCAAGCACTTCGAGCACTCCCGAAATTTTTTCGAGAGCCGAGGTGGCCGACTGGTAGGCGTTATAGAAGGTGGCCATGTCCTCCATCGGGTCAAAGAATCGGCGCGCATAGAGAATAGCCGCGGTCAAGATGCCAATGCCAAGCTGACCGTCGATGACTCTGAAACCACCGAACAACAGGATGACGGCTACGGTTACCGTGCCAATCATGGTCAAACCCGGATCATAGATTCCGAACAACTGAATCACCTTGGCGTTTACCTTACGGTAGTCCTCGGTGAGCTGGGCATACTCGACGTCGTTGGCCTTCTCTTTTCTGAAGGCCTTAACCGCACGGATGCCGGTCATGGTCTCAACAAACTTGACGATTAGGCGGGCAGAGGCCACACGGGTTTCGCGATAGCGCAGCTTAGTGTTGCGCTGAAACCAGCGAGTCAAGAATCCCAGTGGCACCAAGCTGAAAAGCAAAACCACGAAGCTGCTTGGGTCTAGTGCATAGAGCGCCACCGAGGTGAAAACCATGTAGAGCGCGCCGGCAATCATCTCGTTGCCGCCGGTGTCAAGCAGCTCTTTGATGGCGTCAAGGTCGCTGGTTTGGCGCGCGATTACGCGACCAGAGGTGTAGGTCTCGTGAAACTCGAGGCTCAATCTTTGGGCGTGCACAAACAAACGCTGACGCAGGTCAAACAGCACATTTTGGTTGGTGCGCGCGGCAAACTTCAAGAACGCGTAGGTCAGGGTGGCAGCGGTGAGCGCCGCACCAAGATAGGCCGCAACCACCAAAAACAGCGGGGTCAGGTTTTGGTGAATAGCCTCTGGCAAGGCGCGGTCGATGGCAAAGGCAATCATGGCCGGGCCGATCGCTCTGGCGGCCTGGCTAATCACCACCAGCGTGAAACTGACGGCCAAGCGTGAGCGAATCGGCCGGATGAGTGACCGCAGCAGGCGGCGCGAACGCAGCCTCACTGACTTTGACTCATCTTTGTTTAGTTCGATGCGGTCTTCACCGGCTACACCCTGCATGCTCATTCGATCATCTCTCCGGCGGCATCGAGGCTTGAAATCACGTGACGATAGTGCTCGTTGTTGAGCAGCAGGTCGCTGTGCTTGCCAACAGCAGTGATCTTGCCATCCTGCATCAAAGCGACTCGGTCGGCCAACTGCACCGTGGATGGGCGGTGGGCGACGATGAGAGCTGTGGTTTTGGTGAGAACGCTGCGAAGCGCCTCTTCGACCATTGCCTCGGTGTCAACGTCGAGCGCCGAAAGTGGGTCGTCGAGCACCAAAATCGAGGGCTTTGCAGCTACCGCGCGGGCTAGGGCCAGGCGCTGACGCTGACCTCCCGAAAGGCTCATTCCCTCTTCGCCGATGCGAGTGTCGAGCCCCTCAGGCAGGTCATACACAAACTGAGCCTGGGCAATCTCGAGCGCCTGCTTGAGGTCGGCCTCTGAAGAATCTGGGCGACCCATCAAAACGTTTTCGCGAACACTGGCCGAAAACAGAGTGGCGTCTTCGAAGGCCATCGCGATGTGACTGCGCAGCTCTTCACGGGTCAGGTCGCGCACGTCAATGCCATCCAGCAGAACCGACCCCGAGGTCACGTCATACAGGCGCGTGGTCAGCGCGGTCAGGCTAGTCTTGCCGCAACCTGTGACGCCAATCAAAGCAACCGACTCGCCAGGCTCAAGCACAAGGTTGACTCCCGAAAGCAGGTCGGGTTGGTCGGCTGGCGCGTCGGCATACCTGAAGTGCACATCTCTGAACTCGAGGCGGCCTTGAGGTTGGGTGATGGTTTTTGGCTCGGCCGGATCGGTGATGTCAACCTTGGCGTCGATCACCTCAAAAAATCGCTCGACCGCGGTTTTGGCATCGAGGGTCATCGATAGCAAGAAGCCCACCGATTCAGTTGGCCAGCGAAGCACGGTTGCAGTGGCAAAGAAGGCAACCAGACCTCCTACGGTCAACTGCCCGGTCGAAACCAGCCAGACTCCCGCAAGCATCGAGAGGCCAACCGCAAATTCAGGCACCATGATCAAGTAGAGCCATAGCCCGGCAATCTTGCCAGCCTTTTTAATTTCGGTGCTGCGCAGGGTGTCGGCCTCAGCCGCAAACTTGTCAGAGATGTAGTCGCCGCGGCCAAAGGCCTTCAAGACACGGATGCCGTGCACCGACTCTTCAACCGCGGTGGCGAGGTCACCGGCTTGATCTTGGCTAAGGCGGGCAAGCGTGTGGTAATCGCGCTCAAAACCGAAACCCTTAATCCAGATTGGCACCGAGCAAGCAAAAAAGATGAGGCCGAGCATCCAGTGAAATGAAAACAGCACGGCCAGGCCGACGATGATTGTGATGGTGTTGGCGATGAACAGCACCAAACCGAATGAAAGCCAGCGACGAATCAAGCTCAGGTCGCCGGTGGCTCGACTGAGAAGTTGACCGCTTGGCCAACGGTCGTGAAAACTAACCGGCAGGTCTTGCAGCTTGGCAAAGATGGTGGCGCGCAAACCGGCCTCGACATGCGTGCCCGGAGTCAGCACTAGCCAACGACGCAAGAGCACGCTGCCACCCTCGGCGAGACCGAGACCAAGCACTGCCAACACCATCGGAATCAGGGTTGAGGTGCTGTGAGCATCCTTGAGTGTGTTAACCAAGTCGCGAAGCAACTGGGGAATCGAGAGGGCAAACATGTGGGCGGCAACCGCTGCAACGGTGCCCAATGCCACGCGTGGCAGAGCCGATTTCGCGTATGGAAAAATGCGCAACATAGTTGCCACGGTTCCACGCTTGCTCATCATTAAGCCCAATCTGAGTGCCTAGAAAGTTATTCCAATAAGCGAAATTCAAGGCTAACACGAGCCGATACCCGATGCCTTCGGCTGATCAGCGAAGGCCTTTTAGTGAAAGAAGTGGCGCTCACCGGTGAAGTACATGGTGATGCCGGCGGCCTCTGCCGCGGC
>CAIPNT010000092.1 GCA_903866485.1 uncultured Micrococcales bacterium
GCCCACTAGCCGTTTAGTTTCGAGAGAGTATTCTGATGAGCTTCACATTTCCACACGCCGCAGCAAAAAAGCCTGGCTATTCACCAGAACAGGTAGACGAATTTGTCGCCAAGGCTAGAGAGCAGTTTGCAAACGAACAGGCCCAGCTGGTTAGCGCCACCGATGTTCGTGGCACCGAGTTTGATTTGGTTCACGGAGGTTACGACACGACGATTGTCGACAATGCCATGGACAAGTTGGAAGACACCTTTGCCACCCGCGAGATTGAGCGACAGCGGCTTCAGGGCGGTGAACACTCGATAGCAGACCGACTAGCGCGAGTGGTTGACATCGTGCAGGGCCGCACCGAGCGACCGAGGCGCAAACGATTCAGCGGCACCGGATTGCTGCTTCGTGGCTATAGCCGCAAGCAGGTCGATGCCCTCTGTGAGCACATCGAGCGTCACCTCGTGTCTGGTGCGGCAATCACCTTGGATGACGTGCGTCGCATTGTTTTCAACGCTAAGAGGGGTGGCTATGTTGAAAGTCAGGTTGATGCGTTTATCGACCGCGTGGTCGAAGTTTTGCACATCGAAAACAATCGCTAAATCTCTCTTTACGGCGCTAGCCGTTGGCGCTCTGCTGGCATCCGGGGGCACCTCACCACAGGTAGCCTTTGCCGCCACTAGAAGTGCGGATGCGACATACACGACGGAGGGTGTTGCGAAAGTCAGCGCCGGTTCGGCAATCAAAGCGCTGGCAACGCTTGCTGTCAAGGGCCGTGCAGCTAAGACCGGCTATTCGCGCCAATTATTCAGCGATGGCTGGGGTCAAATTGGATCATGCGACACTCGCAACTTTATTCTCAAGCGAGACTTGACCCAGATCGCGTGGCGCAGAAATGGCACCTGCCTGGTTGCCTCGGGTGTCTTGAACGACCCTTACACCGGCAGGATAATTCACTTCGTTCGTGGCCTTAAGTCTTCGCTGGCCGTTCAGATTGACCATGTAGTGCCGGTTAGCGATGCCTGGCAAAAGGGTGCGCAGCAGATTTCATCGGCCCAACGCTATTCGTTCTATAACGACCCACTGAACCTTTTGGCCGTTGATGGCCCAACCAATGAGGCAAAGAGTGACAGCGACGCGGCCAGTTGGTTGCCGCCAAACAAGGCATTTAGATGCGCATATGTTGCAAGGCAGATTGCGGTCAAAGCTAAATATCGCCTTTGGGTCACGGCAGCCGAAAAGTATGCAATGCAGAACATCTTGGCTTCCTGCCCAGCGCAGCCTTTGCCTTCGAATTAGGTGGGAATTTGCCGCTGTAAGCCTCGGCTCTGGCTATAAAAAACAGCCTCGGGTAGACTGAGATTTTGGGCAATAACTGAACCACAGAGGTTTTTATGGGTAGACACGAGGCCTTGCGCCCGACGCTGTCGCAGAAGGTTGGCGACTTTGCCGACCGCACCCTAGAGAACACCGGCATTCACCGTCCAACTCTGCCAAAAATTCGCAAGCATTTCTTTCGACCGGTTTGGGGTTTCTTATTCTCGGTTTGCTGGGTTTTGGTTTCGATTGTTGACCCTTATTCTGGCACCATGGCGAGTGCTGACACCATTCAGGCCTTTGACTACAACGCGCAAGACCCCACCCAAACATACGGTTATGCCAGCACACAAACTATTAGCTTCACCCGCGGTGGTTTCAACATTCTGACCGGCAAGGATGCCTCGGCGATGTTCGTTGAGAGCGCTGCAACCCCTTCGCCTGGAACATCTCAGGCATTCGCCTATGCAACGCTTAAAACCATGGGCCTCGGTGAAGACCAATATTCATGCCTTGTGAAGCTTTGGAACCGAGAGTCACACTGGAACGTATCCGCTTCAAACACTGGTTCTGGCGCCTACGGCATTCCTCAGGCGCTTCCGGGCTCAAAAATGGCAAGTGAGGGTCCAGATTGGGAAACTAACCCGCAGACTCAGATTCGCTGGGGCCTTAAATACATTCAGGCCCGCTTTGGCGCGCCTTGTGGAGCCTTGGCCCACTCGGATCGATTCGGCTGGTACTAATGGGTCGAAGCAACCGTCCGAGGCGTTCGAAGCCGCGTGAGGTAGAGGCAGAAGACCTAAATCTTGCAGTGGTTCGCATGGGCATTCGTCGCTCTGAAATCAAGCGCGATATCGACTACACCACCCAAACTAGCATCGGCGCCAACGCCGAGAATGGCAAGACTTGGGTTTGCCCCCACTGCCACCTCGAGATCGCTAAAGGGCTCAGCCACATTGTGGCCTGGGACACCGTTCGCGGTGTTGAGACGCGACGCCATTTTCACAGCGCCTGCTGGAAGTCATTTCAAGGACCACTGCTTTGAACCATATCGTTGAAATTCGCTCTGGAATAGAGCTTCCCGCGATGCGGGAGGCGGTCACGCTGCTTACCTCCGATGGTCTCAAGCTGGTGGGGGAGTTGGCCTTGCCCGTCGGTGGTGAACCGGTGGCAACCCTGATTACCCTGCACCCGTTGCCGACCCACGGTGGCTTTATGGATTCACATGTACTGCGCAAGGCTTCGAACCGTTTGCCGGCACTTGCCAACTTGGCCGTGCTCAGATTCAACACTCGGGGCACCAGTTCACCTCAGGGAACCAGCGATGGCGAGTTTGGTGAGGGCATCACCGAGGTGGCCGACGTTGTTGCAGCGGTGCAGTTTGCCAAGTCACGCGGTCTGCCAAACCTTTGGTTGGTCGGCTGGTCATTCGGCACTGAACTGGCGCTCAAATATGGTCCAGACCAGGATGTGCTTGGCGCCATCCTGCTATCGCCGCCGCTGCACCGCACCTCGGATCAAGAACTTGAGCGTTGGAACTCTAGTGGCAAGCGTTTGGTGGCGCTGGTGCCTGAGTTTGATGATTACCTGACCCCAGAGATGGCGGTCGCGCGCTTTGCCCGCGTTCACGACATTGAGATCATCGGCGTGCAGGGTGCAAAGCACCTGTGGGTGGGTGAGAGCTCGACTACCCGGGTGCTCAACGAGATTGTTAGAACCGTGAATCCAAGCGCCTATCCGTTGCCCGAGCGGGTTGAACTCGTTACGACTTCGGCTGAATAACGGCTGACGAAGAACGTTCTATTTGTTCTGCTGGTGGGGTATCAAAAGCTGGCGGATAATCAAGATAATCGAGGCTGCGGCGGGGATGGCCACGAGCGCACCCAACACCCCAAGCAAGGCGCCGCCGGCGAGTGCCGCAACAACGACCACCGCTCCAGGCACCGAAACGGCCTTGTTCATAACCCGCGGGCTGATCACATAGGCCTCAACCTGCATGTAAATGAGGTAGTAGATTGCCGAAATGATTGCCGTGGTAGGCGAGACGCTCAGTGCCACCAGAGTCACAATAGTTGCTCCGGTGATCGAGCCAACCAGCGGAATCAGGCAAAGCAAGAGCATTATGAAGGCCAGCACCAGTGAGAATGGGATGCCGCAAATTGTCATGAAGATGTAGCTCAGAACCGCGTTAGTTAGAGCGATTGTGAATTGACCAATAACATAGCGGCCCACCGATGCGGCCACTTGCTCAGATAGATCACGAAACTTCTCGCGCTTGCTGAATGGAACAAGCGAATAAACAAAGCCCTTGAAGCGATTGAGCGATGCCATGAAATAGAGACTCAAGATGATGATGACGATCGATGCGAAGAAACCGTTGAAAATATTTAGACCCACTTGAACCACACCACCGAGCATGCGAGGCCAATTGGTTGAGTCGCTCAAAAACTTGGTTGCGCCATCTATTGCGGTTGAGATTGCGCCACCGAACTCGGCATCGAGGTGGGTAATCAGGGGAAGATTGCCGAAGCCCATGACAACTGCCGGTGCGTTCTTAATGAAGTTAGCGCCCTGCGATGCAAGGGTTGGCAAAATCGCCCAGGTTAGGGTTGCCAGAGCGCCGATCAAGACCAAGACAACGGTCAAGATGGCAATGGGGCGTCTCAAGCCGATTTGTTCTAGTTTGCTAACTGCAGGGTCAAGACCGAGGGCAATAAAGATTGCAGCGAAAACGTAGGTGATGATGTTGGCAAGCGTGGCAACCGCGCCTCCGATAACGAGAGCGCTCAGAACGCCCAGACCGCCTAGTAGGCCAATCTGAAAGGAGTTGGAGATCTTTATGGGCCCTTGCATAGTGCCAACTTACCGTCTAGTTAATGATTTAGGCCACTGGCTTGCCAGCGCTGTCTAACACGGCGCGCAAATTCTTTAGATAGACATCTACAGAATCGCGCTCGGCGGCAATCTTCAAGGTCGATTCGGTGGCCTTGGCAACCTCGCGAGCCGCAGCGACCTGAGCATTGGCGATGATGCTTCTGGCCTCGGCATCGGCAGATGCGATGATGGCGTCAGCCTTTTGTCGACTCAGGGTAGTGGTCTGCTGATTGAAAGAAATAGCGGCTGCCTCAAGGGTCTCTGCCTCTAGCCTTGCTGCGTTGGCGCGGGTTAGCGAGTTAGACAGCTGAGAGTTGGCGTCGTCGAGATATTTTTGAGTGGTGGCCACGGCCTCTTGGTGCTTCTTGAGGTATTCAGCCTCTGCTTCGGCGCGACGGGCGGTCAGTTCGAGTTCAAGGTCAATGCGGGCCTGCTCGGTTAGCAGCTCATTGGCAGCATCAAAGTCAAGGTTGCGCGAGTTTTCGCGGAATGCAATCAGCTTGCGCTCGGCGAGGTCTCGCTCAACATTCGCCTTTATGGTTTCAATCTCGCGCTTCGCAGCGGCGCGCATCTTGGCAACCTCGGTTGAGATGGCGCCTCGGATAGAGCCAGCCTCGCGAAGCGCTTCGTCAGCGATGCGAGCGGCCTCTCGCTTGGCCTTGGCGATGATCTCGTCGTAGTCGGCCCGCGCTGCGCCGATGATTCGGTCGCTGCGACGCTGTGCCTCAGAAACTAGTGCGTCGTAGTAGCCCTTTGCCTCTCCGCGCTGAGCCTCTAGCTCGCCGGCGGCGGCCTTGCGCTTGCGCTCGGATTCTCTCTCTGCCTCGGCCAACAGGTGGGCTGCCTGGTCTTCTGCCGTGCTGAGAATCAGGGCGGCGCGGGCACCTACACCGGTATAGGTAGGCTTGCCTGCCTCTTGCAGATCGGCTCGGGCGCTTTCGAGCGCCTTGCTGGTCTCTTTAAGTTCGTTGGCTAACTGTGCATTCTGGGCGGAGAGCTGCAGAACCTGCTTGCGAAGGTCAAGCAATGCGTCATCTACTGGGCCGCGCTCGTAGCCACGCAGGGCGACGGGAAATTCGGTCTCTTCGACAGACAAGGTGCTGCTCCTAGGCGTTTCGTTAGAATGGTCACTGGCAGGTAACCCGCCTCAAGTTTAGCCTGATTGGATATCCATGCGCTTAGTCATTGCCGCGGCGATGTTTGTCGTGTCCATCATGCTTGGACTAGTCGGCGTTGCTCAACGCACGATCTGGGCGCCACCGCCATCGGTTTCAATCTCGGCAAATGTGCAGAGCACAAGCCCATTTGTGGTTTTGCAACACTCGCTGCTCGCAAAACATCCTGGCAAGCCTCACATCGTTATTTCTGGCAGTTCTGCCTTCATCGCCAGCGGTCGTGAAACAGACGTTGAGGCCTTCATAGGCAAGACCTCTCAAACCACGGTGGGGCTAGACGCCAAGGGTGCTCAGCTCGCCACCAACACGATTATCGGTTCGGCTCAAGGCATCTCGCCGGTCGGCTCTGACCTTTGGCGTGACTCAATTTCTGGCAACGGCAAAACCAGTTTGATTGCCGATTCGGGTCAGGATGGCGCGGTGGTGATTGCCAGCGACGGCATCGCAGCGGCACCGCAGTCTTTTGAGATTGTCTGGCCGATTTCCAATGACTTGTTTTGGTCAAACTTGCTGTTGATTATTGCCGCGGCGCTCTTGTTGGCCGCAGTGGTCTTGAACCTGATTGTTCGACGTGAAGACCGAATCAAGAGCGGACCACGTCGGCGTCTGCCAAAGGCCCCGAGCGGGCCCAAATATCGCCCGCGTCGCAAGGCTAGATTCGCGCCAGCGCGCGGTCGTCGTGCC
>CAIPNT010000093.1 GCA_903866485.1 uncultured Micrococcales bacterium
GGAGTCGTCGCCGATGGCGCCATGGGAACCATGATCCAAGACGCCAGCCCGACCATGGATGACTTCCAGAACTACGAGGGCTGCAACGAGATTCTTAACGTCACCCGCCCAGACATTATCAGCAGCATTCACGCTCAGTATTTGAAGGCCGGCGCCGAGGCAATCGAGACCAATACCTTCGGCGCCAACTTCGCGAACCTTGCCGAGTATGGAATCGAAGACCGAATCGAAGAGCTTGCCCTTGCCGGTGCTCAGGTTGCCCGCCAGGTGGCCGACGATTTTTATAAGGACGAAAAACCGCGCTGGGTTCTCGGCTCTATCGGTCCTGGCACCAAACTGCCAAGCCTTGGTCATGAAAAGTTCTCGGTGCTTCGAGACGCCTATCAGAAGCAGTCGAACGGGCTGCTAAACGGCGGCGTAGATGCCATCTTGATTGAAACCGCGCAAGACCTGCTGCAGGCCAAGAGTGCCGTCATCGGAGCTAAGCGTGCCATGAAGGCACTGAACATCTTTGTGCCAATCATCGTTTCGGTAACCATCGAAACAACCGGCACCATGCTGCTCGGCTCTGAGATTGGCGCGGCACTAACCGCTCTGAGCGCCCTGGGCATCGATTCGATCGGTCTCAACTGCGCCACCGGCCCAACCGAGATGAGCGAGCACCTGCGCTATCTTTCGAAGTACTCGAGCCTTCCGGTGACCGTTATGCCAAACGCCGGTCTTCCAATTCTCGGTGCCCACGGAGCGCACTATCCGCTGACTGCTAGCGAACTTGCGGTTGCACAGCTGCAATTTGTAAATGACTATGGAGCCGGCTTGGTCGGAGGCTGCTGCGGCACCACACCGGCTCACATCCAGGCGGTTGCCGAGGCGGTTGCCGGCAAGACTCCGTCGCGCCCGACGCTGATTGTCGAGCCGGGTCTGGCCAGCCTCTATCAACATCAGCCTTTTGACCAGACCATGACCTACCTGTCAATTGGCGAGCGCACCAACGCCAACGGCTCGAAGGCATTTCGCGAGGCAATGCTTGACGAAAACTGGGAGGAGTGCCTCGAGATTGCCCGTTCGCAAACACGGGAGGGCGCCCACCTGCTTGACGTCTGTGTCGACTATGTAGGCCGCGATGGCGTGCGTGACGCCCGCGAGTTGGTGAGCCGACTCGCCACCGCAACAACCTTGCCGTTGGTGCTCGACTCAACCGAACCGGCGGTGCTAGAAGCCGGCCTTGAGTGCATGGGCGGCCGAGCCATGATCAACTCGGTCAACTACGAAGATGGCGACGGTCCCACCTCGCGGTGTGCTCGCATCATGCCCCTCGTGGTTGAGCACGGCGCTGCCGTGGTTGCACTCACCATCGACGAAGAGTGTCAAGCTCGCACAGCAGACACCAAGTTTGCAATCGCCGACCGCCTAATCAAAGACCTCACCAAAAACTGGGGCATGCACCTGGTCGACATCACAGTCGACACGCTGACCTTTCCGATCGCCACCGGTCAGGACGAAACTCGCCGAGATGGCATCGAAACTATCGAGGCCATTCGCCGACTCAACCAGGCCTACCCGGGGGTTCAGTCGACCCTCGGCATTTCAAATATTTCGTTTGGCCTCAGCCCGGCCGCGCGCCACGTGTTGAACTCGGTGTTTTTGCACGAGTGTGTTCAGGCCGGCCTAACCAGCGCAATCGTGCACGCTGCACGAATCATGCCGCTAAATCAGATTCCGGCCGAACAGCTAGACGCAGCCATGGGGCTCATCTATGACAAGCGCGAATACGACGCAGATGGCAACGTCAGTTATGACCCACTGACCCACATCTTAGATGTGTTTTCGGTCGTCGACTCAAATGCCGCCCGTCAGTCTCGAGCAGATGAACTCGCTGCTATGCCATTGAACGAGCGCCTGCAGCGCCGAATCATCGACGGCGAGAAGAAGGGCCTTGAGCCTGACCTGGACGAGGCAATGGCCAACGGCATGAAGGCCCTGGAGATAATCAACGACCATCTGCTCGAGGGCATGAAAGTGGTTGGTGAGCTATTTGGTAAGGGTGAAATGCAGTTGCCGTTTGTGCTGCAGTCGGCCGAGGTCATGAAAACCGCGGTTGCCCACCTAGAACCTTTCATCGAAAAGACCGAAGACCAGGGCAAGGGTCGCATTCTGCTTGCCACCGTTCGTGGCGACGTTCACGACATCGGCAAAAACCTGGTTGACATCATTCTCAGCAACAATGGATTCGAAA
>CAIPNT010000094.1 GCA_903866485.1 uncultured Micrococcales bacterium
ACATCGCTGTCGAGTTTGACAAAATCGGCGGTTCGTCAAACGCCTCAACCGGCAAAGAGCACACTGGTTATTATGCCCGCGTGCAAGACACCGCCCTGCCAATTGCAGTTGACGTCATTGCCGACATGCTGACATCTTCGCTAATCGACCCGGTCGAGTTTGAAAACGAGCGCACCGTCATCCTCGAAGAGCTTGCGATGAACGATGACGACCCAGAAGACGTTGCTCACGAGGCCTTCTGCGAGGCAGTGCTCGGCGACCACGCCCTCGGCCGCCCAATCGGTGGCACTCCAGAAACCATCAAGGCTGTGACCCGTGACGCGGTTTGGGACTATTACAAGAGCAACTACCGCCCGCAAGACTTAGTGGTTGCCGCTGCCGGTGGTGTGAACCATGACCAGCTAATCGCACAGGTTGAGGCTTCGCTTAGTGCAGCCGGTTGGAACCTTGACGAGGCCAATCAGCCGGTAGCCCGTCGCTATCTAGGACAATCTCAGATTCAGCGTGGCGCGGCACTAAAGGTGATTAATCGCCCAACCCAGCAGGCCAATGTCTTGGTCGGTGTGCAGGGCCTGATTGCAAACGACGAACGCCGCTTCGCAATGGGCATCCTTAACACTGTTTTGGGCGGCGGAATGAGCTCGCGCCTATTTCAAGAGATTCGCGAAAAGCGAGGCTTGGCCTATTCGGTTTATTCATTCAACCAGGGCTATTCGGATGGTGCGTTTTTCGGCCTCTATGCTGGTTGCTCACCAAAGAAGACTCAAGAGGTAACCCGCCTGATGATTCAAGAACTCGACAAGGTTGCCACGGATGGCGTTTCCCAGGCAGAGTTTGACCTGGCCATCGGCAACATTTCTGGATCCTTGGCACTCAAGTTTGAGAGCACTCAGTCGCGCATGAGCCGCCTGGTTAGCGCCGAAGTGGTCACCGGTGAGTTTGTTGACCTGGATGACTCGCTTGCCCTGTTCAAGGCGGTGACCCTCGAAGATATTCGTCAGTTGGCCGCCGATATCGCCGGCCGCGAGCGTTCGATCGTTGCCGTAGGTGACATCCAAGAAAAAATCTTTGACGAGTTTCTGTAAGTTTGAAGCATGACAATTAAAGTTGCCGTAGTCGGCGCCACCGGACGAATGGGCAAGCTGGCCCTCGATCTGATTGACGGTTCGCAGCACCTTTCCCTTCATGCCGCCCTAGATTCAAAGAGCGAGCTCAGCCAGGTCATCGGAGCTGACGTTATTTTTGACGTGACCCGACTTGAGGTTAGCGAAAGGGTAGTTGACTTTTGCGTGAGCAACGGCCTCAAGGTTGTTGTTGGCACCAGCGGTTGGTCGGCTGCAAAGCTTGCAGCGCTCGAGAGCAAGCTATCCGCCAATCCTGGCGCAGCCATCTTGGTCATTCCAAACTTCTCAATCGGCTCGATGCTGGCCAGTTCGTTTGCCGCTGCGGCTGCCAAGTTTTTTGACTCGATTGAGATTGTCGAGGCTCACCACGCCGGCAAAATCGACTCGCCGTCTGGCACAGCCGTTCGCACCGCCGAAATGATTGCTGACGCTCGTCAGGGGCTAACTCAGCCTCTAATTGTCGGTGTTGGTCAAACGGCTAGGGGTGAAGTGGTTGCCGGAGTGCCAATACACAGCCTTCGTTTGGCCGGTGTCTCGGCAAAGCAAGACGTTCACTTCGGCGGGGTTAGCGAATTGCTAACCATCAGTCACGAAACATCTTCGGTTGCAGCCTACTCGCACGGCGTGGTTCTCTCGCTGCGGGTTGCAGCGCAGGCTGAGGGGCTCATGGTTGGCCTGCAGTCGGTTGTCGACGCATCAACTCGACTATGAACAAAACCAAGTCTGGAGCGCTGCTGATCGCCGCCATCACCGCGATTTATCTCTATCTGATGACCAATCAGGCCGTCACTCTCATAAACCTTGGCAGCCCAATTGCAAAGACCATGGGTTTTGCCCTTTTCGGACTGCCAGTGGTTGGTGTTTGGGCTTTGGTTCGCGAATTGGTATTCGGGGCCCAGGTTGAAGCCCTGGTAAAGCGGGTGAAGGCCGAGGATGCTTGGCCCTTGTTTGACTTTGAATTGCGCCCGAGTGGTCGCCCCGCGCGTGCGGATGCGCAGCGAGTTTTTGCCCAGTTTGCCGCGGCCGCAGAAGCGGAGCCCGAAGACTGGCACAGCTGGTTCAACCTATCGCTGGCCTATGACGCCGCGGGGGACAGTCGAAGGGCCCGCGCCTCGATGCGAACCGCCATCGTGCTTCGTAACAAATAGTCTTGATTCGACCCTCGTCGCTCACACTGAATAACCTAGGTCTATGGGCATTCAAATCGTCGCAGTGATTGCGCTTGTTGCGCTTGCTACTCTTGGCGGCTTGGTTTGGAAGGCCCGCACCGGCACGGCTAAGAAGGTCGTTTCCGGCGAAATCATTGATCTAAAAGAAATTGCTGCGAGCAAGCATGGCAAGCCGGTCACCTCTTTTGGTGAACGGGTAACCTTTCTGCAGTTTTCGTCGGAGGTTTGCAGCCAATGCGTGCAAACTTCTCGCCTGTTTCGTGAGCTGGAGGCGCAGCACGATGACATCCTCCACATCGAGGTAGACATCACCAACCGGCTTGATTTAGCCAATAAATTCAACATCCTGCAAACTCCAACCACTCTCGTTCTCGACAAGAATGGCGTCGTCACCTCGCGAATCGGTGGGGCGGCAAAACCACAAACCATCCAAGATGAAATAGGAAGCTTCCACATCTAATGAGCTCAACTTCAACCGCTAAAACCCCTGCCGGCATCGACCCGCGCGGTCCACGATTCGGTGCGCTAATCACATCGACCCTGCTGCTCGTAACCGTGTTTCTTGCCCTAGATGCCGCAACCGCTGTGGCCGCCTACTGGTTGCTTGCCGCAATAACCGTGCTGTTTGCGATTGGAGCCTCGCTAGGAAACGCAAAGCACCCATACGGTTTGATCTTCAAGATGTTCGTCCGCCCACGTTTGACTGCTCCAAAAGAGCTCGAGGACCCTCGTCCGCCAAAGTTTGCCCAGCTGGTCGGTCTAATCGTCGCCGGTATCGGCCTCATCCTGGGTGCATTTGCCATCCCGTTTGGTCTTGCCATCGCAGCGGCCGCGGCCTTTGTCGCAGCATTTCTAAACGCTGCTTTTGATTTCTGCCTAGGCTGCCAGCTATACATTGGTCTTCGACGAATCGGTCTAATCAAACAGCACTAATCCATTAGGCTTAAGCGCGTGTCAGACATCATTTTTCGCAGCGACGTAACCGTCGAACTTGTTCGTTCAAGCGCATCAGATTCAGATGTGCTTTTCGCAGCGCGCGTTTCAACGCAGGGCGAGCAGACCCTCGAGTCTGCAGCCGCACACGTTGATGCGGCCGAAGACGAAAAGCGCAACAAGGGTCTAATCAACTACCTGATGCGCGACCGTCATGGTTCTCCGTTCGAGCACAACTCGATGACCTTCTATGTTCAAGCGCCAATTTTCGTTTTCCGAGAGTTCATGCGCCACCGCATCGCCAGCTACAACGAAGAGTCTGGTCGTTACAAGGAGCTTTCGCCGGTTTTCTACGTGCCAGCCCCTGACCGCAACCTTGTTCAGGTCGGCAAGACTGGTCACTACGAGTTCTTGCCGGGTTCAGCCGAGCAGATCGCCCTGGTTGAGCAAGAGTCGCGCACCACTTCGCAGCAGGCATACGAGTCATACAAGCGCATGCTTGAGGCTGGCGTGGCTCGCGAGGTCGCTCGCATCGTGCTGCCACTCAACATTTATTCGAGCATGTACGTGACCATGAACTCACGTGCCCTAATGAACTTTCTGAGCCTGCGCACGCAGCGCGAAGGAACCCACTTTCCATCATTTCCTCAGCGTGAAATTGAAATGTGTGCCGAGAAGATGGAAGACTTCTGGGCCGAGCTAATGCCCTACACCTATGAAGCATTCAACAAGAATGGTCGCGTAGCACCGTAAGGCCTTTTAGTCGCCGAGTGTTTCGGCGCCATCGACAACTGGGTAGGTTCGAGAGAGCCTGCCCAGTTTCGTTTTTCTGAGAGTCAACGCAAGCACCAAGCCAACGATTACACCCGAAATCAGGTTGACGGCAATAGTGGCGACGAAGGTCGCCACCATAACTATCGCGTCCAGCCAGCTGATCTTGGCTGTGTGAATCAGTTCTTTGGGCTTCACCATGCGAACGGTGGTTGCCAATAACACGCCGGCAAGTGCTGCAAGCGGAATTTTCGAGACCAGGGGGGCCGCCAACAAAATCACGGCCGCCAACACAAGCGAGTGAATCAAGGCGGATGACTTTGAAGTTGCCCCAGCTCTCACATTGACAGCCGTTCGGGCCAACGCTGCGGTCGCAGGCACGCCGCCAAAGAAGGGCACGACGATATTGGCAATTCCTTGACCAAAAAGTTCCCTGTTGGCATCATGGCGTTCTCCGCCACCCCGAAGTCGATCGGCGACCTTGGCCGACAGCAGGCTTTCGAGGGCGGCAAGTATGGTCACCGCAATGGCCGAAGGAATCAGCTGCAGCCAACCCGACTGGCTCAGGAATGACAAATCCCATTTTCCAATCGTCGATGGCAGTTCACCAATTCGCTCTAGTTTGAGATGAGAGATGTCTGCCGCCACTGTGGCGACAATCACCAGGATGAAGGCAAAAGGAACCCGTGGCAAAAAATGCTGTCCGGTCAAAATCAAAGTGGTGACCAATAGACCGAAGATCGCTGGGGTCACACCGTTGAGATAAGCAAACTGTTGAAGGGTGATGATCACTGCAATGCCGGCCGTGAAGCCCTCGATGAGTGAGGTGGGCAACCGATGCACGTGTTCGCCAAGTTTCAGTAGCGCGATGCAAATCAATAACAGACCAGCTATCAGCCCAACAAATAACACTCCGGTTGGGCCAAATTGCTTGAAGATCGGCACCAAGACTACGGTCATTGCACCGGTAGGACCAGAAACCTGAAGACGGCTACCGCCAAAGATGGCCGCCAATGCACCGGCGATGATTGCGGTTGTCATGCCTGCCTCGGCACCCATGCCAGAACCAATGCCAAAGGCCAAAGCCAACGGTAGGGCAATGATGGCTACGGTTATGCCCGATAGGAGGTTCTTTACCGGTGCGGCCAGCGCCTCATCCAAATCAGCCTTCGTTGGCAAGAATCTCACATCGCCAGCCTACCTAGTCAACCGATAGGCTTAGAACATGTCTCACAAGAACATCTTCGGCCAGACGCTGGTCGCTCTAGTCACACCGATGACCGCCGATGGCGAAGTTGACTGGGCCGATACCGAGAAGCTAATCGACTACGTCATCACAAATGGCGCAGACGGAGTAGTCGTTACCGGTACCACCGGTGAGACCAGCACGCTTACCGACGCCGAGAAAATCAAGCTTGTTGAGGTGGGCAAGTCGGTCTCTGGCGGCCGTGCCAAAATCATCACCGGTGGTGGCTCTAACGAAACAGCGCACGCGATGCAGCTTTATAAGGCCAGCGAAAAGGCCGGAGCCGACGGAATCATGATCGTTACTCCTTACTACAACAAGCCGACCCAGGCCGGTGTGCTAACCCACTTCAGAATGGTTGCCGATTCAACCGACCTTCCGGTCATCTTGTATGACATTCCTGGACGTGCCGGCATTTCGATTTCTCATGACACCTTTCACCGTGCATCAAAGCACCCGAACATCATCGCGGTCAAAGACGCCAAGGGGGACCTAGCCCAGGCCACTCGCATCATGAATGAGACGGGCTTGTTCTATTTCTCTGGCGACGACTCAAACCTGCTGCCGCACCTTTCGATTGGTGCAGTAGGTTGCATCTCGGTCACCGCGAACATCGCACCGGCTGCCTACCGCGAGCTGATTGATGCCGCTAACCGCAATGACTTTCACCACGCCCTAACCGTGCACAACAGCCTCGACCCGCTGCAGCGCGCCGCAATGACCCACGTGCCTGGCACAGTGGCGGCAAAATACATCCTGAATGGCCTCGGTGTCATCTCTAGCCCACGCGTTCGCCTTCCACTGGTTGGTCCCGAAGACGCCGAGGCAGCTCGAATCGAAGCCGATATTGACCTGGTTGGCCAGATCACCGGTCTATCATTCAGCAACTTCAGGCCAGACCGAAACGCAGCCGCCGGCGGTGCGCTGCCAAAGGTTGCCGGCACTACCCGCTAACCCCCAATCGCGATCACGCGAGTTATTTATAAAGTGCGCAAGAGCGCATAACAACCGAATAGAAAAGAGAACCATTGGTTCAAACCCTTCCGGCACCGGCTGCGCTGCGCCCGGGCGTCCTCCGCATCATCCCGCTAGGTGGAATCGGAGAGATCGGTCGCAACATGACCGTCTTCGAGATTGACGGCAAGATTCTCATCGTCGACTGTGGCGTGCTCTTTCCAGAAGAACACCAACCTGGCATCGACGTCATCCTGCCCGATTTTGGCTACCTAAAAGACCGCATGGATGACGTTATCGGCATCTTTTTGACCCACGGGCACGAAGACCACATCGGCGGTGTTCCCTACCTGTTGCGCATGAAGCAAGATGTGCCGATTCTTGGTTCGGCGCTGACCCTCGCATTTGTCGAAGCAAAGCTCAAAGAACACCGAATCACGCCTTACACGATGGTTGTTGCCGAGGGGCAGCGCGAGCAGATGGCCGGGTTTAACCTCGAATTCATCGCCGTTAATCACTCGATTCCAGATGCGCTCGCCGTGGTAATCCGCTCGGCCGCCGGCACCGTTTTGCACACCGGTGACTTCAAGATGGACCAGTTGCCGCTTGACGGCCGACTTACCGACCTGCGCGCCTTTGCTCGAGTCGGTGAAGAGGGTCTCGACCTGTTCATGAGCGACAGCACCAATGCAGATGTACCAGGTTTCACACCGCTCGAAAAAGACATCGGCCCGGTTATTGAGAGTGTCATCGCTCGTTCAAAGAAGCGCGTGATTGTTGCATCGTTCTCGAGTCACGTTCACCGCGTGCAGCAGGTGGTTGATGCCGCCAAGGCCAATAACCGCAAGGTTGCTTTGGTTGGCCGATCGATGGTTCGCAACATGCAGATCGCCATCCAGATGGGTTATCTAACCGCCGAAACCGAAGACTTTGTCGACCTGAAGCAGGCAGCAAACCTGCCAGCCGACAAGGTGGTTTACATGTCCACGGGTTCACAGGGTGAGCCGATGGCCGTCTTGGCGCGCATGGCCAACCTAGAGCACGACATCGAAATCGGTGAGGGCGACACCGTCATCCTGGCAAGCTCGCTAATTCCGGGCAATGAAAACGCGGTTTACCGCGTAATCGATGGCTTGACCAAACTTGGCGCAAACGTTGTTCACAAAGGCAATGCAAAGGTGCACGTTTCGGGTCACGCAGCCGCCGGTGAGTTGCTCTATTGCTACAACATTCTTCAGCCTAAGAACGTTATGCCGGTGCACGGTGAATACCGCCACCTCATAGCGAATGGAAAGCTTGCCGAGCAAACCGGTGTTCCGAGCGAGCGAGTTCTAATCACCGAGGATGGCTGGGTTATCGACCTTGTCGACGGCGTTGCCGAGGTGGTCGGAGCGGTTGAATGCGGTCTGCTTTATGTGGATGGCAAAAACGTAGGCACGATCACCGAGGATGACCTCAAAGACCGTCGAGTCTTGGCCGAAGAGGGTTTCATTTCAATCTTCTGCGTGGTTGACGAAAATGGTCGAGTGATTGTCGGTCCTGAAATTAGGGCCCGAGCTTTTGCCGAGGATGACCACGTCTTCGATGCCGTGCGCCCAATGATCGAGCGCGCTCTAGCCGAGGCAGCCGGGCAGGGCATAAAAGACACCTATGCGCTGCAGCAAGTCATTCGCCGCACAATAGGCACGTGGGTCAACAAGGCTCATCGACGTCGTCCAATGATCATTCCGGTGGTTGTTCAGGGTTAGTCGCCTATGGCGCTTTCAGCCGTGCCTTCGGCGTTCTGTCGCAGGGGGCTGTTAGTTTTGAAGCATGGCTTCACGTAAACCCGCACCCAAGCGCAAACCGGCAACCCGAGCGGCTCGTCAGCCTGCCCGCGGGCAGGTTTCAGGCGATGGCACTGCCGGTTTTTTTGCGGGAGTCGCTAGGGCATATTCGGTGCTGGCTCGCGTGGTCGGTGGCGGGGCTCGCGCGCTCAGCCAAAAGAAAATCGACAAGGCTGACCTGCGTGACGAGCTTCCGTTGTTTTTGTTTATCTTGGGCATCGCAGG
>CAIPNT010000095.1 GCA_903866485.1 uncultured Micrococcales bacterium
CGCAACCTCAATGCTCGATGTCTCGGATGGTCTGGCGCGCGATGCATCACGCATCGCCAAGGGTTCTGACGTCACCATCCAGTTTGATGCTCTGAACCTTCAGGGTTTTGAGGCCGTTCTCGAAGAGGCGGCTCGCGCCATCGGTGCTCGGCCACTTGATTGGGTGCTCGGCGGGGGAGAAGACCACTCTTTGCTTGCCACGTTTGCGCCAGATGCGGTTTTGCCGCGCGGATTTAAGCCAATCGGCGTGGTTTTGCCGGCCGGTGCTGCTCGTGTGATGCTTGGCAATCAAGCAATGCCAGAGCGCGGGTGGGACTCTAGCCGTGCAGCAACGAGTTGAGCTTGATGCCCTCGCCCTTGCGGCCGACAACCTCGACTCTGCCGGTAAGTGAGTTTCTTCTAAACAACAGGCTCGGCTGACCAGACAGCTCGGATGCTTTGACCGTGCGCTCTTCGGCGCCGTCGACAATGGTCACCTTGGTGCCCGCGGTGACATAGAGGCCGGCTTCAACCACAGTGTCATCGCCGATCGAAATGCCAACGCCTGCATTAGCGCCAAGCAGGGCTCTCGCACCAATTACAACGCGCTCTTTTCCGCCGCCCGACAGGGTTCCCATGATTGAAGCACCACCGCCGATGTCAGATCCGTCGCCGACTACAACGCCTTGCGAAATGCGACCTTCAACCATTGAACTGCCCAGTGTGCCGGCGTTGAAGTTAACGAAACCCTCGTGCATGATCGTGGTGCCCGGGCTCAGGTGCGCTCCAAGGCGAACTCGCGAAGCGTCGGCAATGCGAACCTTCTTTGGGGTGACATAGTCAACCAGACGAGGAAACTTATCGATCGCATAGACGCTAATGCCTTGTCTGGTCAGCGAAGGACGCAGGGTCTCAAGGTCATCCAAGGCAACTGGGCCGATGTTGGTAAAGGCCACAATCGGAAGGTTTGGAATCAGTCCATCTAGGTTTATGGAGTTTGGTTTCACCAAGAGGTGTGACAGCAGGTGAAGGCGAAGGTATGCGTCGGCAGTTGAAGCAACCGGTGCGGCCAGGTCGACTTCAACCTTGATCACTTCGAGTTGCACATTGCGGCGGTCATCCTTGCCGGCAGAGGCGGCCAGAGTCTCGCTAGGCTGCGCGTCGGCCGCGGGTTTGCCAAGCATCGGAGTCTCGAACCAAACGTCAAGAACGCTCTGGTCGCTGGCGATGGTGGCGAGTCCGAAACCCCACGCGTGTGAATCTAAAAAGCTTGCCTGTGTCATAGCTACAAGGTTACAAGTTAGGCTCGTTGTATGGCTGGCGTAACCCTAAATCTCACCTCTGACGTAGTTGAGCTAACTCGAACTATTTGTGACATCGAATCGGTTTCTGGCAACGAAAACGAGTTGGCCGACGCTATCGAAACCGCTTTGCGCGGCTATTCTCACCTTGAGGTAACCAGAGACGCCGATGCGATCATCGCTCGCACCAACCTGGGGCGCGCATCTCGAGTTGTGATCGCCGGGCACATCGACACCGTTCCGGTAGCAGATAATCTTCCGGTTAGGTTTTTGCCGATGGAGCGCGAGCAGGTGCTTTGGGGGCGCGGAACAGTAGATATGAAAGCCGGCGTTGCCGTGCAACTGAAGCTGGCGGCCGAAGTCTCTGATCCTAATGTTGACCTGACCTGGATTTTCTATGATCACGAAGAGGTGGATGCCAGCCTCAACGGGTTGGGGCGCATCTC
>CAIPNT010000096.1 GCA_903866485.1 uncultured Micrococcales bacterium
ACAAGGTCACCGTCAGCGGCACAACCCTCAAAGTTTCGCTTTAAACCCAACTAGCCAGCTAGCAGTGCAGCCTTCAGCTGCGGCAACAAAGCAGATGAGGCCGAAAGGCTGTCAACGCCAAGGGCAATGAAGGCGCGGGCCGACTCAGGGTCGCCGGCGGCCTCGCCACAAACCCCAACCGGCTTATTGGCCCGCTTTGCAGCGGCTACCACGCGCTCTATCAAACTCATCACCTCAGGTTTGCGAGTCTCAGCCAGCGAAATCGTACCGCTCACCGCACCATCCCCAGCGGTGTGGCGGCTCTTACCAAGCGCATAATGAGTTAGGTCATTGGTGCCAATGCTTATAAAGTCGACGACTTGCAAGATGCCGTCAATCACATCGGATTGGGTCACTTCGGGCACCTCAATCATCACGCCAACATTTTTGATGCCCGACTTTCGCGCAAACTCAGCAAACTCCTGAGCTTCGGCAACGTTCAAAACCATTGGCGCCATCACCCACATTTCGGTTTCCGGGTTGGCCTGCTGAGCCAAGGCCAAAGCCGCCAGCTGAGTCAGCAGCACTTCTGGATTGGCCAACAACACCTGAAGCCCACGATTGGCATAATTGCCCGAACCTGTCTCTTTCAAAAAGGGCAGCGGCTTGTCAAAATCGAGGTCGAGAACCCGAACCAATACGCGCTTGCCCTTGAATGCCCTCAGCAGACGCGAATACTCTTCATACTGCTCTTCTAGAGTTGGCGGCACCAGCTGTCCAAGATAAAGCAGCTCGGTTCTGAACAACCCGACGCCCTTGGCGCCCGAGGCGATGGCGGCTGACGCTTCGAAACTCGAGCCCAGGTTGGCAAGCAGAAGCACCGGAGCCTCTCGGTCATCCTCGATCACCTTTATCAAGTGAGTGTCGAGGTTGGCCGCAACTCGATAGCGCTCGATGCGCTCGGTCGAAGGTTCGAGCACCACCTGACCAGAGCTGGCGTCAACCAAAAGGTCTACTCCGGTGCGAATTAGCCCGGCACCGATCAGACCAACCACCATTGGCAACTTGGCGGCACGGATGATGATTGCCGAGTGCGAGGTTGGGGTTCCATCACTGGTGATAACCGCCAAAACGCGCTCCGGGTCAAGCTTTGATGCATCCATGGGCGAAATCGATTCGGTGACCAAAACGAATGGCTCGTCAGGAAACTTGATTTCGGGTTGCTCACCGGCCAACTCGGTGATCACCCGATTGGCCAGATAGCCGAGGTCGCTTGCCCTCTCGGCAAAATAGCCTCCCAGCGACTCTAGTTTTCGAGCGAATCTGGCGAAAGCTCGGCGTATGGCCTCGGCGGCTTCAGAACCCTCTGAAAGGTGAGCCTTCACCTCTTGAAATAGCACCGGGTCACGCAAAATCATCGCGAGGGCCACCATGACGTCTTTGGCGTCGCCAACCGTGGTGATGTTTTCGAGATCTTCGGCAACCGACTGCATGGCGTTTTGAATGGCAACCATGCCCACGCGGTTTCCTGGCTTTGAAATCTGGGCTAGCGCAGCCTCGGGCCGGGCAAGCACAAAGGCCTTGCCGTGAGCAACACCGCTGCCCACACCCGCGCCAACCAAAAACCGCTCTGCCATGCGTCGATTCTATTCGCGAAGGTTAGCCGCCGGCCCGCCGAAGGTTAAACTTATGGCATGGCCATCAATGTTGTTACGGTAAATGTCAATGGCGTTCGCGCCGCCTTTCGCAAAGGCATGGCCGAATGGCTGGCCGAATCAGGCGCCGACATAATCGCGCTTCAAGAGGTGCGCGCCGATGACAAAGACCTAAACGAACTCTTCACAGCCAACCCACCGGCCCACGGCGGGCAATGGCATATTTTGCACGATGCGGCGAGCGCTAAGGGTCGCGCGGGCGTTGCCCTGATCAGCAAGGTGCCTGCAACCGATAGCCGAACCGAGCTTGGTCCGGATGACTTTGACTCTGCCGGTCGTTGGCTAGAGGCAGACTTTGCGGTTGGTGACAAAACACTTACCGTGATCAGCACCTATGTGCACTCGGGCGAGGTTGACACCCCAAAGCAGGTTGAGAAATACAAGTTTCTAGAGGCAATGCAGGCCCGCATGGCCCAGTTGATTGCAAACGGCGGCTATGCGGTTGTGGTTGGCGACCTGAACGTCGGTCACACCGAACTCGACATCAAAAACTGGAAGGGCAACCTAAAGAACGCCGGCTTCCTACCTGAAGAGCGAGCCTACTTCGACACCATAATTCACCAGCAGGGTTGGGTCGACGTTGGTCGTGCGGCACATCCCGATGTTGCCGGCCCATATACCTGGTGGTCTTATCGCGGTCAGGCTTTCGACACCGATGCCGGTTGGCGCATCGATTATCAGCTGGCCACCCCAAATCTTGCCTCGCTTGCCAAAAATTATCGAGTGCACCGCGCGGCCAGCTATGACACTCGCTGGACCGACCACTCCCCTGTCTCTGTCGACTACTCGCTTTAGGATTGACACATGACTAAGCCAAACCTGCTAAGCGGAATGCAGCCATCCGCCGGTTCACTGCACCTCGGCAACTATCTGGGAGCCTTGGTGAACTGGACCAAGATGCAGGATGACTTCAACGCGTTTTATTGCGTAGTCGACCTGCACGCGATTACCGTGCCACAGGAGCCCGAGGCATTGCGGCGCAACACCCGAGTGACCGCGGCGCAATATCTAGCCGCTGGCATCGACGAAAACAAGTCGGCGCTGTTTGTGCAGTCGCACGTTCCGGCTCACGCTCAGTTGGCCTGGGTGCTGATGACCCTCACTGGTTTTGGTGAGGCGGGTCGCATGACCCAATTCAAAGACAAGTCGCAAAAGAACGGCACCGATGCTGCTTCGGTGGGTTTGTTCACCTATCCGGTGCTGCAGGCCGCAGACATTCTGCTCTATCAGCCAAAGGCCGTGCCGGTTGGCGAAGACCAGCGCCAGCACATCGAGTTGACCCGCGACCTAGCCACCCGCTTCAACTCGCGCTTCGGTGAAACCTTTGTGATTCCAGAGGGCGTCATTCTCAAAGAAACTGCCAAGATTTATGACCTGCAAAACCCAACCGCCAAGATGTCGAAATCGGGCGACCCTAAGGGCTTGGTCAACATCATGGATGACTCAGCTGCGATTGTGAAGAAATTCAAGAGTGCGGTCACCGACCTAGATGGCGTGATTCGTTTTGATCGCGAGGCCAAGCCAGGCATCTCAAACCTGCTTGGCATCTATTCGGCAATCACCGGTGAAAGCGTTGACTCATTGGTGGCTCGCTTTGACGGTGCCGGCTATGGGGCCCTAAAAACCGAGCTGGCCGACGTGGTTGTTTCACACATCGAACCGATTCGCAATCGCGCCGAAGAGTTGCTCAGCGACCCTGCCGAGCTCGACCGCCTGCTGGCCAAGGGCGCGGCAAAGGCAAATGAAACCGCCGAGAAGACTCTGGGAATGGTTTATGAACGAATTGGGTTTATACCTGCGCAGAGATAGTCTGTAATAGCAACAAAGTTCTTCGGGGTCAGTGAAAATCTGAGCCGGCGGTTA
>CAIPNT010000097.1 GCA_903866485.1 uncultured Micrococcales bacterium
CCGCCGGTGTCAAAGGTGATGCCCTTGCCTACGAGAGCAAGATGTTTCTTGGCCTTCTTTGGCTTGTAGTGCACTTTGACCAGGCGAGGTGGGCGACTTGAACCCTGTCCTACCGCAAGAATTCCACCAAAACCATCCGCGGCGAGTTTTCTCTCATCCCAGATCGTCACCTCGATTTCAGGAAGTTTTCCCAACTTGAGCGCAATGTCTGCGAAGGTCTTTGGGTAGAGCAGGTTTGGGGGAGTGTTGACCAGGTTTCGCGTGTTGCAAACCGCGTTGGCAACAGCCTTCGCTCGCACAATCTCTGCCTTTGACGGCTTGTGCGCGGTTAGCACAACCACCGAAGCCACCTTGCTCTTAGGCTTGGCGGCTGAGAACACTGAGTGATACTCATAGTTACCCAAGAGTGCGCCCTCAAGCACGTTCACTGCGTCGCGGCTGTCGTCCGTTGGCAGATCGAAGATGATCTCTTCGCGGTCAGACAATGAACGAACCGCAGCAGCGGCATATTCACGAAGATTGTCTTCGTCTAGTTCGTCTTTACCGACGCCTATCAGGGCAAAAATGGCACCGTTTGGCCCGGCAACGCGAACCAGCCATTCAGGCTTTGCACTCACGCCGAGCGAGGCAAGGTCAAGCTCGTTGAGGGTTGAGGAATCAACCAGGTGGTTGACGAGTTGAACCTTTTTATCGGTTTCGGTGACGCCCAAAACATAAGCCTGTCCGGCTTTGAAGGCGGTTGGTTTTGCGGTTGCACTGAGTTTGACCTTTGACATGTGCTCAATGCTAACCCCGGGTCGCAAAGATAGGATGTAGACATGGTTCAGCCACGAAATTTATTTACCATTCACGACCTTGACACGGATGTCACACTCGGTTTGCACATGGTTGGCGGACTCAGCGGATTTACCGATGCAGGCAGCGTCGTCAGCCAGTTTGCCGAACAGGTGTTTGCCAATCTCGAGCACAAACTGCTAATCAGCTTCGACAACGACGAGTTACTTGACTATCGCTCACGACGTCCGGTGATGTATTTCGAGAAAGATCACATCGAGTCATACGAGCCGGCGAAACTGGCAATCTATTTAGTTTGGGATGAAGCCAGACAGCCATTCTTGTTCTTGCATGGCTATGAGCCAGATTTTCGTTGGGAAACCTTTGCTGAGGCCATCATGATGATCATGGACCTGTATTCGGTAAGTGATTTCACCTGGATTCACGCAATTCCGTTTCCGATTCCACACACCAGATCAGTTGGCGTCACCGTTTCAGGAACTCGCAAAGACCTCATCGAGCAAACATCGGAGTGGAAGCCGCAAACTCAAGTGCCAGGCAATGTCTTGCACTTGCTGGAATTTAGACTTGCCGAAGCCGGCATACCCTGCACGGGATTCGTGATGCTTGTGGCGCATTATTTGAGCGACAGTGAGTACCCGCAGGCTTCTGTGGCCGCCTTCGAACAGGTAACTGCGGCAACCGGATTGGTTTTTCCAACCGATGAACTTCGCGAAGAGGGCACCCGCTTCGATGCCAAACTGGCTAAGCAGGTTGAAGAAAACGAAGAACTAGCCAGGATGATTGCAAACCTCGAGCAGGGCTATCTAAACGAAAGTGCCGGCATCGGCCGCGCACCAATTTCTAAGCCGTCTAACAAGCTGCCGAACGCCGATGAAATTGCGGCCGAACTAGAGGGTTATTTGGCAAGTCGATTCAAGAACTCTGCCGAAGACTCGCTGGACGAGTAGTTGTCGGCCAAATCTTCGAGACTAGTTCTTTTTGCTGGCGCATTCGCCTACTTCGCCTCGGTGCTTCAGCGAAGCAGCATGGGTTCGGCGACACTTGCGGCTGGCGACCGATTTCATATCGGCGCCGCTACGCTGTCCACCCTTGGAGTGAGCCAACTCGCTGTATATGCAGCGATGCAAATTCCGGTAGGTATGCTGCTCGAGAGATTCGGCTCTAAGCGGCTTCTAATTTTTGGGGCATCTTTCACCGCAGCTGGAAATCTGCTAGTCGCTTTCTCTACAGTCTTTTTCATCGCGGTGCTTGGGCGCATGGCGGTTGGCTTTGGCGATGCGTTTATTTTCGTTTCGATGATCAAGTTAATTAATAATTGGGTGGTGGGCCCCCGAGCAACACGCCTGACCCAGGTGCTCTCCAATGTTGGGCAGCTTGGGCAAATTGCATCGGCTTTTCCGTTTGCCTTCTTATTGCAAACCGAGGGTTGGACAACTGCGTTTCTTGCCGCGACCACATTTTCTTTAGTCGCCATAGCGCTCGTTGCCTACCTTGTATCCGATAGTCCAGAAACATTTCAGAAGGTTTCACCGGCGGAAATAAGACTGTTGCCCCAACTGCGCGAGAACCTCGGCGACCCGGTCACCCGAAAGGCGTTCTGGGCACACTTCAGCCTTCAATCGAGTGGTTCAGTTTTCATCCTGTTTTGGGGTGTGCCATTTCTTGCGCGAGGCGAGGGGTTGACGCGCAACCAAGCATCTTGGTTATTAACTGCATTCGTCTGCATAGGCTTTGTGATCGGGCCGCTTTTGGCGAATTTTTGCGCGAAGCACCCAGGGCTCCGTTACATCATCGTGCTTTCAATTTGGAGCTTGATTGTCGGCGCCTGGCTAATAGTTATTCTGACGCCCGGAACTAACCCGGTCTGGCAGCTTGTCTTGCTGGTTTTGGCCATGGGAACCGGCGGGCCGGCATCGATGGTGGCATTCGATTATTCGCGAGTGGGCATCCCGCTGCGCAGACTCGGCTCTTCAAATGGAATCATCAACTCCGGTGGTTTTGTTGCTACATTTTCAATGCTGTTCTTGATTGGATTCGCTCTTGACGCCCTCCACCAATGCGGGCTCGGCTCCTCGACAGACCAGTACTCGTTGTCGGGGTTCAAGCTTGCCTTCTGTGTTCAATTCATCGTTCTCAGTTTCGGCTTAACCATGTTTATGGTCGAGCGCAGAAAGACCCAGCAACTCGTTGGCAACCACGGGAATAATTCATGAGTTGGCATTGCTAAAGAGATTGAAGCGCGTCAAACCTTGAACAGGTCGGTCTAAAACCAACCAAATGCTCATCAATGTCGTTTCTTCGTGCAATAATTGCAACCTAGACCCAGTCATTCGCTTTCTTCGATTTGACATGGGTCTTAGTAATGCCCGGACCAGCAAGTCGCTGGCATTGAGAGGTGCTCATGAGCAAAGGCAACGAAGAAGGCAAAAAGCGCGGATTTTTGTCGAGTCTGCTACACCCAGGGC
>CAIPNT010000098.1 GCA_903866485.1 uncultured Micrococcales bacterium
AGGACGCATCGAGTTTTTCAACCAATTGCCTCACATCTGACTCGGGCTCTCCCCTGCCAAGCCCGCGTGCAGCGGTTGCGGCAACATCCACCAGCTTCATGCGCTCGATCTGCAGCCCGAAGGCAGATGCGCTAATGGCGAGCACCATGAACACGGCTGGCAGTGCGATGGCCAACTCTGCCGTTATCGAACCGCTCTCTCGAGCCAAATCTTTATTGGGCGGCTGGGGTGGCATTTGGGTTGCTGAAGGTCAGCGCACTCTTGACCAGGTTGAAAAGCAATGACCGCACTTCGTCACTGCGCATGATTACCACCAGCAAGCCGGCAAAGCCAACCGCGGCCATGGTTGCGATTGCATACTCCGCGGTTGCCGCACCGGTTTCATCGCTGAGTACGTCTTTTAGATATTTCATTTTTTCCTCTCTATATCTGCCCGGATGACAGAAGACTTATCGCTAGGGGCACAATTGCCATGAGCACGAAGGCGGGAAGCACCAGAACCCCTATTGGAATCATGAGTCGCACACCTAGACGGGCCACCTGCTCAGAATCCGCGTAGTGCTTTCGCTGCCTGGCCAGGTCGGCAGCGGTTGAAAGCAATGAAGAGAGTTGTGCGCCACTTCGCCGCGATTGCGCGGCAAGCTCATCCAAGTCTTTGATTGATTCTGCTTCGAGTTCGAAATCTTTGGCGGCTTGGATGCGGGCATCTCCAACCGGTAGGCCCGCCGATAGCCCCAGGTTCACCAAGTCAAATGGCAAACCGGGGTCGTGGCCTTCGCTTTGCGCTCGGCGCAATATTGCGTGCGACCAAATGCGACCAAAAAGCATGAGAATCACTCCAATGGCAACCGATATGAAACCAAGAGGTGTGTGAAAAATCGCCTCGAATGGCCGCATTCCGAGCAGCTCGCCAAGCACAAGCGAAACCACCGGCAACCACAGCACAAGCCGAGCCGTTGACCTTGGCCCGGCAAAGGCCAGCTCGATCTCTAGCTGGTGACTGCTTTCGGCGGCAAAGACCTCGGCGAGCCGGTCAAGAGCGGCACTCAGCGAACCGCCAACCCGATTGGCAACTCGCCAAACCACGTTAAACCTGTGCACCGAGGCACTAGGCAGGCTTTCTAGATTGGCCGCAACCTCGGCGAGCGCCTGCTGGGCGCCCAAACCAGAACGAACCAGACCAGAGAGCCTTGTTATGACTTCGGCTGCTTTTTGTGATTCACTCATCGCCAAACCGACCAATGCGTTGAATGTGTCGCGCCGAGTTGCTGCGGTCGACAAAGATAACCCAGTGGATGGCTGCGCGCGCCTGAGCTAAAACCTCGTCTGCGCTAAGCCCCATTTGCCGACCGATCAGCGATAGACGTTCAGAAACCGACCCAAAACTGTTTGCGTGAATGGTGGCTCCTGCACCCGTGTGCCCGGTGTTTAGGGCCTGCAACATCACACCAAGCTCCGAGCCGCGCACTTCACCAACAGCTATGCGGTCTGGCCGCATTCGCAACGCCTCACGAACCAATCGATCTAGAGTGATTTCGCCTCGCCCTTCGACGTTCGCTTGTCGAGTTTGCAGGGCAACTAGGTGGCCGCTTTGCAAGCCCAACTCGGCAACATCCTCGAGCACAATGATTCGTTCGGCTCGGCACTCTGCAAGCATCGCTCTAAGCAGCGTGGTCTTGCCCGAACCGGCAGCCCCGGCGATGAGAAAGTTTTGTCTTGTGGCAAGGATGTGCCTCAGCAGCGCAAACTCTTGATTGCCAAACATGCCGATCGACCGCAGCTCGGCAAGACCCCATTCGCGCTGCTGATGAACTCGAATGGAGATATGGGTGGCTTTATTGCACGCCGAAGCAAGGGCCGCGTGCACCCTAAATCTTGAACCGATAGACACATCAGCAAACGGGTTGGCCTGGTCAAGATGCCGGCCACCAGACGCAACCAGCGACTGGGCAAGCTCGGCAAGATCATCCTCGTTTTGAAAAGGGCTCGCCACGGCCTCGAGTGGTGCGCTGCCCCGCTGCACCCAAACCTGATCTTTGCCGTTGATCAGCAGATCGGTAAGCCCGGGCAAGGCCAACAGTGCGGCCAGGCGCTCGTCAAACTCGGCGGGAATCATCGACCTAGGATGCGGCGCAAACGCCCAGTAGTGCCGAAAAATGCCTCAAAATGTGCATAAAAAAGGGGCCCCAGCCTCTGGGGGGAGAGACTGGGGCCGGGCGATACCAGATTGGGGGAATCGGTATCGCGGGTTAACCCTTGCGGGCTAACAAGTTAATGATAAGCGCTCTCATTTCAATTACATTCCCATGAAAATAAAAAACTTTTGATTTTTTTCTGACAAGATAGCGACAGGTTCTAAACAACCCAAATGGAGGACAATGATGTCAGCCGATCACGAGATCGAAAACCTACTGCACGAAGATCGCCACTTTGCGCCAACTCGAGAGTTTGCCGCCCAAGCGATTGCTCAACCCGGCCTTTACCAAGAAGCGAAGGCAAACCGCCTCGAATTTTGGGCAGACCAAGCCCGTTATCTAGAGTGGTCAAAACCATTCACCCAAATCCTTGACTGGACTAACCCTCCATTTGCCAAGTGGTTTGCCGATGGCGAGCTCAACATCTCATACAACTGCCTTGACCGTCATGTTGCCGCTGGCAAAGGTGACCGAGTGGCGATCCATTTCGAAGGCGAACCCGGGGACACCCGCACGCTCACCTATGCCGAACTGACTCGCGAGGTTAAGAAGGCCGCCAATGTTCTAACCTCTCTTGGCATCAAGACCGGTGACCGAGTAGCAATCTATCTGCCAATGATTCCTGAGGCCGTCATCGCCATGCAGGCCGTGGCTCGCATCGGCGCCGTTCACTCGGTAGTCTTCGGTGGTTTCTCGGCGGAGTCGCTGAGCAGCCGCATCGAAGACGCACAAGCCAAGCTGGTTATCACCGCCGATGGCGGCTATCGCAAGGGCAAGGCCAGCGCGCTAAAGCCAGCGGTTGACGAGGCAATCTCAGGCGGCCGCTGCCCATCCGTTGAGAACGTGTTGGTAGTCAAGCGCACCAACCAGGATGTTGCCTGGGATGAGAATCGCGACATCGACTGGAACCTTGCCCTAGCGGAGGCTTCAGATGAGCACGAGGCCCAGGCTTTTCCTGCCGAACAGCCGCTGTTCATCCTCTACACCTCGGGCACCACGGGCAAGCCGAAGGGCATTGTTCACACCTCTGGAGGTTATCTAACCCAGGCTTCATACACTCACAAGAATGTCTTTGACCTGCACCCAGAAACCGATGTTTACTGGTGCACTGCCGATGTCGGCTGGATCACCGGGCACAGCTATGTTGCATACGGTCCACTGGCAAACGGCGCCACCCAGGTGATTTATGAGGGCACCCCCGAGACACCGGACTGGGGCCGTTGGTGGAGCATCGTGCAGAAGTATGGCGTGACCATTCTCTACACCGCGCCTACCGCGATTCGCAGCTTCATGAAGCTCGGCAGCCAGATTCCAAATCAGTATGACCTGTCATCTATTCGACTGCTCGGTTCGGTTGGTGAGCCAATCAACCCTGAAGCATGGATGTGGTATCGCAAGGTCATCGGTGGCGGCCACGCCCCTATCGTTGACACCTGGTGGCAGACCGAAACAGGCGCAATCATGATTTCGCCAGATCG
>CAIPNT010000099.1 GCA_903866485.1 uncultured Micrococcales bacterium
CTGCCAAATTGAGCACCTTTTTTGGGGTTGTTAACGCGATGTTGGGTAGTGTTTTTTCTTGTTATGACAAATCAACGCGAACCCCTAGATCGTTTCTTCAGCATCATCCCTGCCGGAGGCATCGGCAGTAGACTCTGGCCGCTTTCTCGAGCCTCGGCGCCAAAGTTTTTGCACGACCTAACCGGCTCGGGGCAAACTCTGCTGCAAGACACCTGGGATCGACTCACCCCATTGGCTGGAAAAGACCGCATCCTCGTGGTGACCGGCAAGGTTCACAAGTCGGCGGTTCTCGAACAAATCGAAGACTTATCAACCGACAACCTGGTTCTTGAACTTTCACCAAAAGACTCGACCGCGGCAATCGCCTTGGCAGCTGCAATTTTGATGAACCGAGAGCCAGACGTGATCATTGGCTCGTTTGCGGCCGACCACGTTATCACCGAGGACGATGAGTTTCAGGCCGTTGTTCGCGAGGCCGTGATCGTTGCCGCCACCGGCAAAATTGTGACCATCGGAATCGAACCTACCGAGGCATCGGTTGGCTTTGGATATATCAAGCAGGGTGAAAAGCTAGATATCGTCGGCGCCCCAAACGCCCGAAACGTGATCAAGTTTGTTGAAAAGCCAAGCATTGCCAAAGCCAAAAAATATGTTGAGTCTGGCGAATACCTCTGGAACGCAGGCATGTTCATCGCGCCGGCTTCGGTTTTGCTTGCCGAGTTAGCCAAGACCGAACCAGAGCTGCACGCGTCAATCATGAGGCTTGCCTCGGTGTGGGACACCGATGAGCGCAAAGACGCCATCGAAAAGATTTGGCCTGGGCTAAAAAAGGTGGCCATCGACTATTCGGTTGCCGAGCCTGCCGCTGCTGCTGGCCTGGTTTCGGTGGTTCCAGCCAACTTCAGCTGGCACGACGTTGGTGACTTTGCCGCCATCGCCGAACTTCAGTCTCAGGGCCGCAAGGGCAATCTGGCTGTGCTTGGCAACGCCAAGGTTTTGGCCGACTCATCCAGCGGAATTTTGGTCAGCGACACCGATCGTCTGATTGCGCTGATTGGTGTTGAAGACATCATCGTGGTCGACACACCAGACGCATTGCTGGTCACCACCAAAGAACACGCGCAGCGAGTCAAATCACTGGTAGATGCTTTGAAGGCCACCGGTCACTCGGACGTGCTTTAAATGATTTTGCGCGGTGCAGTTAAGTTGCTGGGCCTCGGCCTGCTCTTTGCCCTAACCGCATGTTCATCCGTGGTGACGGAGCCTAAAGTAACCCCGGTTGAATACAAGGCTTGTTTGATAACCAGCGGTGACACCCGCACGGATGAGTCTTCGCTGAATCGAAATATCTATGCCTCGCTAACCGAGTCGCGAGCCCGCTTTGGTGTCGCCATTGATGTGGTTGAATCACCTCGAAATGCCGGGCCGGCTCGTTATTCGGCAGAGCTAAAATCTGCCATGAGGTCGGGGTGCAAACTTGTGGTCACTTCTGGAGACTCGCTTCTGCAACCGGCAATCGACGCGGCAACCGCGCATGCAGCCACCAACTTCATGACCTTTGACGTTGCTGATTCGGCTGCCGCACTAAAGTTGCCGACCAACCTGACAGCCTTTAACTTTGCCCTAGACCAATCGGGTTTGGCCGCCGGTTATTTGGCCGCAGCCAAGACAACCAGAGACAAAGTCGGGTTGCTGTATCCGGCAGAGGTGGGGCGGGCACGCAACGTGGTCACCGGCTTCTTAAAGGGTGTCACTATCTATAACGGCAGTTCATCCAAGCGAGTGACCATTTATAAGTCGACCTCAATCGGCAACCTGCAGGCCGAAGACGTGGATGTGATTTTCTATGCCGGCCTAGATAGAGGCTTGGTCGCCAACAAAGACATTTGGGGCTTTGTGAAGGTGTCTGCAGGTCAGTTGATTCAGCAGCAAATTCAAGCCGATTTGGCGCCAAGCCCAACCCCTTCGGCAAGCCCATCAGAAGGCCTGAGCACGAGCGATGTTGACTTGAACCCCAGATTTGTGACTTTGGGTCTAGACGGCTCATTTGTCGGGGTGCAGGCCGCCGACTTGCCCAACGCCGCCGATGCTTCAATCGCCGAGCTTATAAACCAGCTAAATCTCGGTGAGATCAGCTTTGACACAGCGACAACACAAAAGTGAACCTCGCAAGCGACCTTTTAGCGAATTTTTCGCCTCGTTTGTTTCATTTTGGTTAATAATTCGCTCCAGTTTTGAATACTTGGCTGAGAGTTTGCTGAGCAGGCGTAGGCTGGCCTCCATACGACGACTATGAAAGTCATAGTTGCACTTCGGGAGGATAAAAAGTGAAGACTTTTTCACGCACCACCGCAATGAAGGGCCTAGTGCTTGCCGCAGTTGCAAGCCTGACCCTGGCCGGTTGTGCCGCAGCGCCGGCAACACCTACCGCCACTCCAGTTAACTACAAGGCCTGCATGGTCTCTGACGCTGGTGGCTTCAATGACGCATCGTTCAACCAAGAGGCATACGCCGGTCTAACTCAGGCCAAGGCAACCCTGGGAGTTCAGACCGCAACCGTAGAGTCACCTGAAAAGGCAACCCAGACCGACTATGTCTCTGGCCTAGACTCAATGATCTCTGCTGGCTGTAACCTCATCGTGACCGTTGGATTCAACCTTGCAACCGCAACTCGCGACGCTGCCAAGGCCCACCCAAAGGTGAACTTTGCAATCATCGACTCAGCCCTCAGCAACGATGACTACTCGCCGCTTAGCTTGCCTAACGTAAAGCCAATTCAGTACAACACCGCTGAAGCTGCTTACTTGGCTGGCTACCTAGCCGCAGCAACCACCAAGACCGGCAAGGTCGCCACTTATGGAGGTATGTTGCTTCCATCAGTGACCATCTTCATGGATGGTTTCAAGCAGGGTGTTGACGCCTACAACGCAGCCAAGGGCAAGAAGGTTGTTGTTCTAGGAGCGGCCGGAACCGACACTAAGAAGTGGGCCGCAACTGGCGACTTCAACGACCAGGCCAAGGGCAAGACTCTTACCCAGGGCTTCTTCGCACAGGGCGCCGACATCATCCTTCCGGTTGCGGGTCCAGTGGGCGTTGGCTCAGGTCAGGCGACTCTAGACAAGAAGGGCACCCTAGTAGTTGGCGTTGACAGCGACTGGTACAACCTTCCAACCCACGCTGCATACAAGGCCAACATCTTGACTTCGATTGAGAAGAAGATGGCTGCCGCTGTTCTTGCAGTTATCAAGTCGGGTGTCGACGGCACCTTCGCCGGTGGCGACGCAAACCAGTACGTTGGCAACCTTGCCAACGGTGGCGTGCAGATTGCTGACCAGCACGAAGTGATGTACCCAACTGGCATTCAGGCAGAGCTTGACAGCCTAAAGGCAGACATCATCTCGGGCAAGATCAAGGTCACCTCGATCTACAACAAGTAATTCAAATCAACTGATTCCGGGGATGATCACCACAGTGGTCATCCCCGGTCTCTTTCTTGAGGCATCACCCAAGCAAAAAGTTAGACTACAAATAAGAAACCCCAGGGTCGATTGAAACGGATGAGCGATGAAGCTTGAACTGCGTGGCATTACCAAGCGCTTCGGTGCGCTGGTTGCCAACGACAACGTAAATTTGGTAGCGCAGCCCGGAGAGATTCACTGTCTGCTTGGTGAAAACGGTGCCGGCAAATCGACCTTGATGAACGTGCTCTACGGCCTATATCAAGCCGACGCCGGTGAAATATTGCTTGACGACAAGGCGGTCAAGTTCGCAGGCCCTGGAGACGCCATGGCTTCGGGCATCGGAATGGTGCACCAGCACTTTATGCTCATCCCAGTTTTCACGGTTGCCGAAAACGTGATTTTGGGCCACGAGCCAACCAAGTTTGGTGGCCGGCTAGATATGCAGGCCGCTCGCGAAAAGGTGCGCGAGGTTTCGGCAAAGTTCGGTTTCGAAATCGACCCAGATGCAATCGTTGGTGATCTTCCGGTTGGTGTGCAACAGCGAGTTGAAATCATCAAGGCACTGATTGGCAATGCCAAAGTTTTGATCTTCGACGAACCGACAGCGGTGCTCACCCCGCAAGAGACCGACGAGCTGATGGCCATCATGAAGCAGCTTCGTGCGGCCGGAACGGCCGTGGTTTTTATCACCCACAAACTTCGCGAGGTTCAAGAGGTGGCCGACAAGATCACCGTTCTTCGCCTTGGCAAGATTGTTGGCGAGGCAGACCCTAAATCGACGAGCAGCGAATTGGCCTCGATGATGGTGGGTCGCGAGGTAGATCTTGATGTTGAAAAAAGCGTCGCGAAACCGGGCAAACCAACCTTCAAGGTCGAAGGTCTCTCGGCTTGGAATCACTCGGGCACCAAGGTGCTTGACGACATCAACTTTGAAATTCATGAGGGCGAAATTTTGGTTATCGCCGGCGTTCAGGGCAATGGCCAAACCGAGCTCACCGAGGCAATCATCGGCATGCATGGCAAGACCTCCGGTTCGATTCAACTGGATGGTCGCGAGCTAATTGGCAAAAGCGTTAAGCAGGTGCTAGACCTCGGGGTTGGTTTTGTGCCCGAAGACCGAACCGAAGACGGTTTGGTGGCCGAGTTCACTATCGCCGAAAACTTGATGCTTGACCGAAGCGATCGAAAGCCTTTTGCAAAGGGGTTAAATCTGCAACTCGGCTATCTAAAGCAATTCGCTCAAGAGAAATTGAAGCAGTTTGACGTTCGAGCTCAGAGCATCGAATCGACCGCCGCTCAGCTGTCTGGTGGAAACCAGCAGAAGGTGGTTTTGGCTCGAGAGCTTTCGCGCGAACTGCGTCTGTTTGTCGCTTCGCAACCCACTCGAGGCCTAGACGTTGGTTCGATCGAATTCGTTCACGAACAGATCGTGGCCACGCGCGACAGTCAAATCCCGGTGTTGATTGTTGCCACCGAACTAGACGAAGCCACTCAGCTCGGCGATCGAATCGCCGTCATGTACAAAGGCAAAATCGTTGGCATTGTGCCGTCGAGCACCCCTAGAGCAACTCTCGGTCAGATGATGGCAGGTATTAGCGCATGAAGCGAATAATGAAAGAATTCACCGGAGGCAGCGCTTTTCTGTCGATCTTGGCGGTTATAGCTTCGCTGCTAGTGGGTGGAGTTTTGATTGCCCTATCAAACCAGGATGTGCAAACCACGGCAACCTATTTGACGGCTCGCCCAAGCGATTTCTTCCACGCACTCTGGAACGCGGTTTTCGGGGCTTATGACGCGATGTTCCGTGGAGCTATCTTTAACTATCAGGCTCAGAGCTCGCAAGAAATGTTCAAGCCAATCACCGAGACCTTGGCCTATGCAACGCCAATTACCATGTCTGGTCTGGGGCTTGCCGTGGCCTTTAGGTCAGGGCTTTTCAACATCGGTGCCACGGGGCAAATCATCTTTGGTGCCATGTTTGCCGGTTGGGTTGGCATTTATGTTGACCTGCCTTGGTACATCCACTTTCCACTTGCGGTGCTCGCCGGCATCGTTGGTGGAGGGCTCTTCGGGGCGTTGGTCGGTTTTCTAAAGGCAACTACCGGCGCCAACGAAGTGATCGTGACCATCATGTTTAACTACATTGCGGCCCTATTGCTTGGCTACCTGCTAAAGACCCCGCTGTTGCAGGCTCCGGGGGCCGTAAACCCAATCTCGCCGCCGGTGAAAGATTCAGCCAAGTATGTGTTCTTCTTGGGTGACCAATTTAGGGTGCACGGCGGTCTCTTTGCCATGCTTATCGCGGTTGTGTTTGTTTGGTGGCTTTTGAACCGATCGACGCTTGGCTTCAGGTTTAGGGCCCTCGGTCACAATCCGAGCGCTGCCAAGGTGGCGGGCATCAATATCGGTCTAACCTACATCCTCGTTATGGGCATCTCGGGCGCACTATCTGGCCTTGCCGGTACCTCGCAAATTCTAGGTTCAGAGCAGGTGCTGACTCTCGGCGTTGCTGCCAGCTATGGTTTCGATGCCATCACCGTGGCGTTGCTCGGCCGATCGAATCCTTGGGGAGTTTTGTTTGCCGGTCTCTTGTTCGGTGGGCTTCGCGCCGGTGCGGTGACCATGCAGGCCGATCAGGGCGTGCCGGTCGATATCGTGCTTGTGGTTCAGTCACTGATCGTATTGTTCATCGCCGCTCCGCCGCTTGTGCGTTCAATCTTTAGAGTCAAGGTTTCGAAGGAGGCAGTTGCATGAAGCAGAGCAAACGCACCCCAATAGCCCTGTTGCTGATGACCATCATCGGTGCCTGGCTATTTATTGCCGCACCAAGTGGGTTGACCACCATAAATATTTCTACCGACTCAGACATCTTCAAGTTGCCTGACTTTGGAGTAAACATCGCCTTGATTTGCGCTTCGGCACTGGCAGTTCAGGTGGCTGGTTTCGTTGGCTCTGCCTACTTGGTGTTGGCGCGCAACCGCAAGACTCCAAGGTGGGTTGTCATCGCATTCGCGGCTGCACTGGTCATCGAAATATTGGTGTCCTTGTTCGCCGGCAAAACCATGACCTTCACTTCACTGCTTCAGGGCTCACTTGCGCTGGCGGTGCCACTAATTTTTGGTTCGCTAGCCGGTGTGCTCAGTGAGCGAGTCGGTGTGGTCAACATCGCTATTGAGGGTCAGTTGCTTGCCGGCGCCTTTGTTTCGGCCTTGGTGACTTCTTTGTCGCACAACTTGCTGGCCGGCCTTATCGGGGCGTTGATTGCCGGCGCACTTGTTGCATGGGTGTTGGCGGTCTTCGCAATCAAGTATGTGGTTGACCAAATCATCGTCGGCGTGGTCTTGAACGTGCTTGTGATTGGCCTCACCAACTTCATTTTCAGCACTCTTATGGTGAGCAACCTTCCGCTGTTTGACCAGCCAGATCGCTTTCCAACCATCCTGATACCGTTGCTAGGCCAAATTCCGGTGCTCGGGCCGGTTTTGTTTAACCAGACGCTCATCGTTTATTTGATGTACATCGCGGTTGCCGTGGTTTATTTTGCACTCTTCAAGACTCGTTGGGGTCTTCGGGTTCGTGCGGTTGGTGAGTATCCGAGGGCTGCCGACACGGTTGGCATCAACGTATTTCGCACCAGATATTTGAGCGTGATGATCGGCGGAGCACTAGCCGGTTTGGGCGGTTCGTTTTTCACCCTCGGCCAGGTCGGTGCATTCGGCAAAGAGATGACCAACGGCGCCGGCTACATCGCTTTGGCAGCTCTGATCTTTGGCCGCTGGAACCCAATCTATGCCGCCTTTGCCGCACTGCTTTTTGGCTTCGCCGAGAACCTTCAGTATGGTCTGGCCATTATCGGCTCATCGGTGCCTAGCGAGTTCTTGTTGATGTTGCCTTATGCCATGACTGTGGTTGCCGTTGCCGGTTTGGTCGGCAAGGTAACCGGCCCTGCCGCATCCGGCAAGGCTTACATAAAGAGTTAGGCGACGCATGACTGAAGAAATCGACTGGGATGCCCTTAGGGCCGCAGCCAATGCCGCGATGGCAAAGGCATATGTGCCCTATTCAAAGTTCAGAGTTGGTGCCGCGGCGCTAACCGAAGACGGCCGCATTGTCTCTGGTTGCAACGTCGAAAACGCGTCTTATGGCCTAACGCTATGCGCCGAATGTTCGCTGGTGAGCGCGTTGTTCATGACCGGCGGTGGGCGCTTGGTGGCATTCACGTGCGTTGATGGGCACGGCAATATTTTGATGCCGTGCGGCCGTTGCCGCCAGTTGCTGTTTGAGCACTCGACCAAGGGCATGATTCTCGAAACTGTTTCGGGCTTCAAAACCATCGATGAGGTCATCCCGGATGCCTTCGGCCCGCGTGACCTAGAAGAGAGAAAGTAATGTCTGAATTCGCGGCCGTCGAGTTGATCATGCAAAAACGCGAGAAGGGCGAGCTCTCAACCGACGAGATCAACTGGCTGGTTGCCAACTACACCTCCGGCGTCGTGGCCGACGAGCAGATGTCTGCGATGGCCATGGCCATTTTGCTAAACGGCATGAACCGCCGCGAAATCAAAGACTTGACCATGGCGATGATTGCATCGGGCGAGACGCTCAACTATGCCGGCCTCGCTGCACCGACCTCTGACAAACATTCAACCGGCGGAGTCGGCGACAAGATCACACTTCCACTAGCCCCTTTGGTTGCAGCCTTCGGGGTTGCGGTGCCACAGCTTTCGGGGCGCGGCCTCGGCCATACCGGCGGCACGCTAGACAAACTCGAGTCGATCAAGGGTTGGCGTGCATCGCTGACCAATGCCGAGTTTCACAGGCAACTGGCCGAAGTTGGGGCAGTCATCTGTGCGGCTGGCGATGGTTTGGCCCCGGCCGATAAGAAGCTGTATGCCCTTCGAGACGTTACCGGAACTGTAGAGGCCATCCCGCTAATCGCCAGTTCGATCATGTCTAAAAAGATTGCCGAGGGCACTTCGTCACTGGTGCTTGACGTCAAGGTTGGCTCTGGCGCGTTCATGAAGAACATCGACCGCGCTCGCGAACTGGCCCGGGTGATGGTTCAGTTGGGTCAGGATGCCGGGGTCAACACCTCGGCGTTGCTCACCGACATGTCTACGCCGCTGGGCCTAGAAATTGGCAATGCGCTCGAAGTCAAAGAATCGGTTGAGGTTTTGGCCGGCGGCGGCCCAGCCGATGTGGTCGAGTTGACCATAGAACTTGCCCGCGAGATGTTGCGTCTGGCAGGCAAAACCGACGTTGATGTGGCCGCGGCTCTAAAAGACGGTCGAGCCATGGACAAGTGGCGTCAGATGATTTCGGCCCAGGGCGGCGACCCTGATGCCGAGTTGCCGATTGCCAGCGAACACCATTTGGTGCTTGCACCAAACGATGGCGTGCTAACCCAGCTGGATGCCTTGCAGGTTGGCACCGCCTCTTGGCGACTAGGTGCCGGCCGCGCCCGCAAAGAAGATCCGATTCAATTTGGCGCCGGAGTCACCCTTCACGCTCAGCTTGGTTCGGTCGTCAAGGCTGGTCAGCCGTTGATGACCTTGCACACCGATGAAACAGATCGTTTTGCGCGGGCTATCGAAGCCCTCGATGGTTCGTTTAAGATTGAGGCTGCAGCAACCCCGGCACCACGCAAGATTTTGCTTGATCGCATCGATGGCTAACTGCCAAAACTGAAAGGCAACACAATGGCTCGCTTCAACATTCAGGCGCTTCCGAAGATTTCACTTCACGACCACCTGGATGGCGGCCTTCGCCCTCAGACCATCATCGAATTGGCCGATGCCGTCGGCCACAAGCTGCCGGCTAATGACGCCAAAGATCTGAAGTCCTGGTTTGAAACCGCAGCCAACTCGGGCTCGTTGGTTAAATATCTTGAGACCTTCGACCACACCGTCGCGGTGATGCAGACTCGCGAGGGTTTGCAGCGAGTGGCTCGCGAGTTTGTGCATGACCTTGCTGAAGACGGTGTCATCTATGGTGAGGTGCGCTGGGCTCCAGAGCAGCACCTGCAGCGCGGCCTAACCTTGGACGAGGTTGTTGAAGCTGTTCAGGATGGCCTCGAACAGGGCATGGAAGACGTCGACTACCACGGTGGTTTCATCCGCACTGGTCAGCTGGTCACCGCGATGCGTCACGCCGACCGCGGGCTCGAAATTGCCGAGCTGGCCGTTCGACACCGCAACAACGGCGTTGTCGGTTTTGACATTGCCGGCGCCGAAAAGGGTTTCTTGCCTAGCCGCCACAAGATTGCTTTTGACTACCTGGCATCAGAGCTATTTCCGGTTACCGTTCACGCTGGCGAGGCCGACGGCGTCGAGAGCATCAAGGATGCGATCGTTTCTGGCCGAGCCCTGCGCCTGGGTCACGGAGTTCGAATCATCGAAGACATCTTGCTTTCACGCAGCGAAGGCGATGCCGACTTCGTTGAGCTTGGTGAAGTGGCTCGCTGGGTCTATGACCGAGGCATTGTGCTCGAGACCTCGCCTTCTTCAAACCTTCAGACCGGTGCAATTTCAATGCTTGGCGAGAACATGAGTGACCACCCGTTTGACATCCTCTATGACCTTGGTTTCAAGGTCACCGTCAACACCGACAACCGTCTGATGTCTGGCACCACCCTGACCCGAGAGCTCGAGATTTTGGTCGAGACATTTGACTACAACCTGGCTGACCTCGAGACCTTTCAGCTCAACGCCGCCGAGGGCGCATTTCAAGACTTAGAGCAGCGCGAAGAGCTCATGGACATGATCTCGGATGGCTTTGCCGAAGCCGTTGACTAATCTGAGCGCACTTGCCGATGCCTTTGGCTCAAACTCAATCAGGGTTGGGGCCATTGCGCTTGATCGCGAGCACGCCATCGCGATGGCCGGCGAGTTGTTGGTTGCCAGCGGAAGAGCCACGCCTGAATACACCGAATCGATGCTTGAGGCTGTTGCTGCCAATGGCCCATACATCGTCATCGCACCCGGCATCGCGCTGGCACATGGGCGACCATCCGAAGCTGTGTTAGAAATTGGGCTGAGTCTGGTGACTTTGGCTCAACCGGTGGTGTTTGGCAATCAGGCGAATGACCCGGTGCGACTGGTTTTGGGGCTTTGTGCGCTAGATCACGACTCGCACATCGAGGTGATGGCCGGTTTGGCCGCTTTGCTAGCAGACCAAGACGCTGTGAACAGTTTGTTAAATTCGGTCACTATTGATGAGATTCGCTCGTTGCTCGAAAATGCTGGGTGACAATAGAGACATGAAGATTATTGCCGTTTGTGGGATGGGTATCGGCACATCTGTTTTGCTTAAGATGAACGCTGAAAAGGTGCTTCGTCAGCTTGAGATTGAGGCAAGTGTTGACGCTACCAACGTTGCAGTCGCGCGCGAATCTCGAGACGCGCAAATCATTCTCACCACGCCAGATTTGGTTGACCAACTTAAGGGTTTGCCGTCTGAAGTAATTTCAATCGAACACTTCTTTGACCTCGAAGAGATCACCGAAAAGCTCTCTGCCGCACTGCTCTAGTTGAGAATTTCTTTCATCGCCTCAGTGAGGGATTTCAATTTGAGCCTGGCATCATCCGTGTCTGAACCGACCGCCTGCAAATAGCATTTGAGCTTTGGTTCGGTGCCCGATGGGCGAACAATCACGCGCCGGCCATCGGCCAAATCGAATCGAACCCCGTCGGTGGGTGCCAAACCGCCGCCACCCAGTGCCAGATCGGTGAAGGTTGCTGCAGAACCGTCGATGACTAGAGGGGTCTCGTCGCGAAGTCTGGTCATCAAATCGGCGATTATCGAAACATCGCTAACTCGAATTGAAATCTGCCCGGTCGCAAAATGGCCAAATAGGTTGCCGAGGTCGCCAAGCCGGTCGAGCAGGGTTTTGCCCTGAGCTGCAAGCCGATTAGCCAGTTCGGCGACGATCAATGCTGCCGAAATGCCATCTTTGTCTGGGGTGTGTTCGGCGTCTACGCAATAGCCGAGAGCCTCTTCGAAGCCAAAGATCAAATCTGGCACCTTTGAAATCCACTTGAAACCGGTGAGTGTCTCTCTAAAGCCAAAGCCATAGTGGGCTGCCACTTTGCCGAGTGCCGAGCTCGAAACGATCGAGCAAGCCAGGTTGCCGAAGCGTCGATCTGCAACGGCTCGTCTGGCCATCTCGTCACCAAGCAGCAGGCCAACTTCGTCACCGGTCAGTTGCCTAAAGCCGGTTGCCGAGCTCTTGTCGCCAACCGCAACGGCAAGTCGGTCGGCATCGGGGTCGTTGGCCAAGATCAGGTCGGCGTGCCGCTGTCGCCCGAGCTCGAGTGCCAAATCCATGGCTCCTGGCTCTTCGGGGTTCGGAAACGCTACGGTTGGAAAGTTGCCATCCGGCAGCAACTGCGCTGTGACGGTTTCGGGCTGATTCAAGCCAACCGCCGCAAATAGGTCTTCAACAACGTGCCAGCCGACCCCGTGCATCGCTGTGTAGACGATCTTGACGCGAGAGCCGTCAATCACCTCGCCGGTGAGCGACGCGGTTTCGGCAACGTAGGCCTGACGCAGTTCGTCGCCAACCATTTCAAACTTGTCGCTTTTGTTTAGCTCTTTGAAGGTCTTGGTCTTGGCAACCTCGGCGATATGCGCAGCAATGAGCTTGTCGGTTGGCGAAATGATTTGCGATGAGCCATTTGCGCCGCCCAGATAGACCTTATAGCCGTTGTCGCGTGGAGGGTTATGCGAAGCGGTGACCATGATGGCCGCCGAAGTTTTTAGGTGCTTACCGGCGAAGGCAAGCACCGGTGTCGGCACAACTCCATCGAATAACAAAACACGGATGCCCGCCCCGGCCAGAATTTGCGCCGAGTCGCGAGCGAAAACGGCACTGTTGATGCGGCCGTCAAAACCGATGACCACGCTTGGTGGTTCGACATCCGAGTTGAATTCGACTTGACTGAGCAAAAACTTGGCGATGCCGGCCGCGGCCTGGCCGACCAAGACTCGGTTCATTCGGTTTGGGCCGGCGCCGAGTTCGCCGCGCAGGCCGGCGGTGCCGAATTCGAGACGACCGTCAAAGCGATCGGCGAGTGCCGCCACGTCTCGGCGGTCTATCAGCTGCTCAAGCTCGGCGCGCGTCTCTAGGTCTGGGTCTTGATCGGCCCAGGCGCTGGCTGCAGCGATTAGATCGGCAAGGTTTTGGCTCATAGTTTTGAAACTATCTCTGCCAACAGTGCACTGATGCGCACCTCGGCATCCTTGCCCGCTTGGATCACTTCTTCATGGCTCAACGGAGTTTTCTGAATTCCTGCCGCCAAGTTGGTGATCAGTGACAGACCCAGAATCTCCATGCCGGCCTCGCGCGCGGCAATCGCCTCGAGGGCGGTAGACATGCCCACGATGTGACCACCGATGTGCTTGGCCATTTGAACCTCGGCCGGCGTCTCGTAGTGCGGACCTCTGAACTGGCAATAAACGCCTTCGTCTAGACTCGCGTCAACCGTGCGGGCCAGTTCACGCAGGCGTGAAGAATAAAGGTCGGTCAGGTCGACAAACTTTGCACCCTCGAGTGGGCTGTCGGCGGTTAGGTTGATGTGGTCGCTGATTAGCACCGGGGTGCCAGGCTTCCAGGTCTCTTTGATGCCGCCGGCGCCGTTGGTGAGAATCATGATTTTGGCTCCGCTGGCCGCCGCGGTGCGCACACCGTGGGCAACCTGCCGCACACCGTGACCCTCGTAATAGTGGCTGCGCGCGCCGAGAATCAGAGCGTGCTTGCCGTTCTTGAGCTTGACTGACCGGATGGTTGCCACGTGCCCCGGCACCGCGGGTGGCAGAAATCCAGGAATCTGGGTGGCGTCGATGCTCGAGACGGTTTCACCGATGAGGTCGGCGGCTTTCGCCCATCCAGAGCCCAGGGTGAGGGCTATGTCGTGTTTTGCGACGCCTGAAATTTCGGCGATTTTTGCTGCGGCTTCATTGGCTAGCTCAAACGGGTTTGTCATAAGTCGAGTCTATGACTGGCAGAATAAAAGGGTGAGCACAGACAAAGCAAATAAACACCACATCGTAATCATCGGCGGCGGCCCTGGCGGATACGAGGCGGCGTTGGCCGGCATCCAGCTTGGCGCCGACGTAACTCTCATCGAGCGCAATGGCATCGGCGGCGCAGCTGTGCTAACCGACGTTGTGCCTTCTAAGACCCTGATTGCCACCGCAGAGGCGGCTCAGCGAGTGGCTCACGCAACCACCCTCGGTGTTAAGTTTTCGTTTGCTGGCCAGGCCGTGAAGCCAAAGATCGAAATCGATTTGGCCCAGGTAAACCGTCGTTTGCTTGACCTTGCCGAAGAGTCGTCCTCAGACATGCTCGAAACCCTGGTCAAAGAGGGTGTTCGAGTCATTCACGGCACCGGCCGCCTAGACGGCAACCACCACGTAATCGCCAGCCCGGCCGACGGCAGCAAGCCAGAGAAGATGGAAGCCAAAACCATCATCATCGCCGTGGGTGCACATCCACGCCAACTGCCAGATGCCATGCCAGATGGCGACCGCATTCTCACCTGGACTCAGCTTTATAACTTGGATGAACTGCCAGAGCACATGATTGTGGTTGGTTCTGGAGTCACCGGCGCCGAGTTTGCTTCGGCTTATCGTGGCTTGGGCAGTGAGGTTTCGCTGATTTCGAGCCGCGACAAGGTTTTGCCGGGCAACGACAACGATGCCGCCGACCTCATCGAGAAGGTTTTCCGTCGCAATGGCATCAACATCCACTCAAACACCCGCGCCGACAAGGTGGTCAACACCGGTTCGGGTGTGGAGGTCACTCTTGCCGATGGCAGTGTCATCAAGGGCTCACACTGTCTAATGGCCGTTGGTGCCATTCCGAACACCGAGGGCCTTGGGCTCGAAGAGGCCGGCGTGGTTCTTACTGAGTCGGGTCACGTTCAGGTCAACAAGGTTGCCCGAACTTCACGAGCCAACGTTTATGCGGTTGGCGACTGCACCACCTTCTTGCCGCTCGCTTCAGTAAGCGCGATGCAGGGCCGCACAGCGGTATTTCACACCATGGGAGACGTTGCCGTGCCAACTGAGCTGCGCAACGTTGCTTCAAACGTGTTCACCTCACCTGAGATTGCCTCGGTTGGTTGGATGGAAAAGGACATCAAGGAGGGGCGCGTAAACGGTCACGTCGAAATGATTGACCTAACCACGAATCCGCGCGCCAAGATGCAAGGCCTAACCGAGGGCTTCATCAAGTTGATCTGTTCAACTGGCGGCACCGTTATCGGTGGAGTTATTGCGGCACCGCGCGCCTCAGACCTCATCTATTCGATTGCTATCGCAATCGAAAACCGATTGACCGTGGATGAGCTTGCCAGCACCTTCACCGTGTATCCATCGCTATCTGGATCAATCAGCGACGCTGCGCGTGCGCTGCACAGCCCGTTGAACTAAGAGGCACTTCGTTCAAAAGAAATGGCCGCCCACTAAGGGGTTTGCTCGTTCAAGATTCGCATGCCCTGTCGGAATAACCTGCCGCCACGGCCTCTGCTCGCTTGGATGATTTATTCGAGTTCGAGCAGCACGGTTCCAGCGGCAACGGTCTCGCCGACAACGGCAGAGATCGACTTGATCACTCCGGCCTTGTGGGCGTTCATCGGCTGTTCCATCTTCATTGCTTCGAGCACAATCACTAGGTCGCCCTCGGCAACGGTGTCTCCAACGGCTACGGCAACCTTTACGACGGTTGACTGCATCGGAGCCTTAACCGCGTTGCCGCTTGAAGTTGGGCCAGATGCGGTGCCGTGCGAGGCACGCTTTGGTGCACGAGCAACTGGGCCCGATGCGGCAGCGCCTGAGCCGAGTAGTCGGTTTGGCAGTGAAACCTCGATGCGCTTGCCATCGACCTCGACCACAACGTTGTTGCGCTCGGCTGGCTCAGCACCAGGCTCGGCAACGCCCGACCAGGCTGGGATGTCGTTGACGAATTCGGTTTCGATCCAGCGGGTGTAAATGCCGAACTTGTTGGTGTTTTGGTCACCGATAAAGGCTGGGTCGTTGACAATCTTGCGGTGGAAAGGAAGAACGGTCGGAAGACCGGCAACTTCCATCTCGGCAAGTGCACGACGTGAGCGAGCAAGTGCTTCTTCACGTGTTGCGCCGGTGACGATTAGTTTGGCAACCATAGAGTCGAATGAACCCGAGATGACATCGCCAGATTCAACGCCGGTGTCTACGCGAACGCCAGGGCCTGAGGGGGCCTTGAAAACGTGAACCGGGCCAGGCGCTGGCATAAAGTTGCGGCCGGCATCTTCACCGTTGATGCGGAATTCAAAAGAGTGACCCTTTACCTGCGGGTCTGGATAGTCGAGCACGCCACCCTCGGCCAAGCGGAATTGCTCGCGCACTAGGTCGATGCCGGTGACTTCTTCAGAAACCGGGTGCTCAACCTGAAGTCGGGTGTTGACCTCTAGGAACGAGATTGAGCCATCCTGAGCAACCAAGAATTCGCAGGTGCCGGCACCCTGATAACCAACCTCTTTCAAGATCGCCTTGGATGACTCGTAGAGTCGGCGAACCTGGTCTTCGGTTAGAAACGGGGCTGGGGCCTCTTCGACCAACTTCTGATGACGGCGCTGCAGTGAGCAGTCGCGGGTCGATACGACAACGACGTTTCCATAGGCATCGGCTAAACACTGGGTTTCGACGTGACGGGGCTTCTCGAGGTACTTTTCAACAAAGCACTCGCCGCGACCGAAGGCTGCGATAGCCTCACGGGTTGCCGACTCAAATAGTTCGGCGACTTCTTCGATTTTGTAGGCAACCTTAATGCCTCGGCCACCGCCACCAAATGCGGCCTTGATTGCCACTGGCAAGCCGTGCTGGGCAACAAAGTCGAGCACTTCGGCGGCACCCGAAACCGGGTCGAGGGTGCCCGGGGCAAGCGGTGCACCGGCTCGCTCGGCAACGTGGCGGGCCGAAACCTTGTCGCCAAGCTGCTCAATTGCCTTTGGTGATGGACCGATCCAAATCAGGCCGGCCTCAATGACCTTGCTGGCAAATTCGGCATTTTCAGCCAAGAATCCATAGCCAGGGTGAACTGCGTCTGAACCAGATTTCTTGGCCACAGCAAGAATCTTGTCGATCACAAGATAGGTTTCGGGTCCGGTGGTGCCATGCAGTGCATAGGCCTCGTCGGCCAGCTTCACGTGCATTGCATCGCGGTCTTGGTCGGCATAAACAGCAACCGACTGAATTCCCGCATCCTTGGCGGCACGAGCGATGCGAACGGCAATTTCGCCGCGATTAGCAATTAGAACCTTGGTGATCTTCTTAGACATAGTCATAGACCAAGCCTATTGACTAAGGGCATGGATTTATTGGCGCGAAATCACAAAAAAATCGCGAGAGTGCTGTGGAATCGGCTAACTCAAGTTCCAAAGATCGGTGTATTCGACACCAAGTGACCTCACTAGGTCTCGCAAAGTCGGCAAAGAAAGGCCGATCACTGTGTGGGCATCGCCCTCAATCGACTTCAAGAACGCTCCGCCAAGACCATCGATGGTGAATGCGCCAGCAACCTTCAGCGGTTCACCGGTGGCAACGTAGGCATCAATTTCTCGCTCGGTGACATTTGCAAAGTTCACAGTGGCAACCGAGACGTGGCCCACGGCTGGAGCTTCGGCCCCTGGTTTCGGGTCGCGGTTGTCGATTACCCAGTGGCCAGAATAAAGTTTGCCCGAACGTCCGCGCATGGCCAACCAACGATGTCTGGCAACCTCGGGTTCGTGTGGCTTGCCAAGTGCTTCGCCATCAAATTCCAGGGATGAGTCACAGCCGATGATGATTGCACCGCGAGCATCCGGGTGGTTTACCACGGCTTCAGCCTTTGCCTTTGCAAGTACGTGCACCATCTCGGCGGTGTTCGAAATGAGCCCAAGTGCAGTGGCTTCGTCGGCGACTGCATCTTCGTCGACTCCCGGAGCGATGGTTACGGGGTTGATCCCGCCGGCACGAAGCAGTGCGAGGCGGGCTGGCGAGGTAGAGGCAAGAACGAGTGTGGTCACCGCTCAAGTCTGGCAGACTTGTCGGGTGAGTAAAACTACAAACTGGGTCGGCCAGAATCTAAAACTAACCATCGAAAAAGTTGCCCACGGTGGCATCTTTGTTGCCCGTCACGATGGACGCGTGGTTTTTGTTTCGCACGTGCTGCCAGGTGAGACGGTTTTGGCTCAGGTTTATGAAGATCGCGGCGGTTCATTCTGCCGTGCCGAGCCGGTGCAGATTCTTGAAGCATCGCCAGACCGTGTTGCTCAAGTTTGGAAACAGGCCGGCCCAGGTGGGGCCGGTGGAGCCGAGTTTGGTCACATCAAGTTAGCTCGACAGCGCGAGCTGAAGGCAGATGTGCTTGAAGAGGCCCTCGATCGCATGGCCGGCATCAAGTTGCGCCCCGTGGTCGAGGCGGCTCCCGGAGATGACGAGATGAACGGTCTTGGATATCGCACCCGTCTGCAGCTGCACGTTGATGAAGCCGGAACAGTCGGCCCGTTTCGCGAGCGCAGCCACGAAGTTATCAAGGTCAAAGACCTGCCTCTTGCGGTCGACGACCTTCGTGAACTTGAGATGCACAACAAAAACTTTCAAAACGTCAAAAAGATTGAATTGGCGGCTTCAAGCACCGGTCAGGTGCAGTGGAAGATTGACAGCAAACTCAAGGGTGACGAGCGACTAATCGAACGCGTAGCCGGCCGCACCTTCCGCATCAGCGGTGGTGGTTTCTGGCAGGTGCACAAAAAGGCGGCCGAGGTGCTTTCGAGCACGGTCACCGAGATGGTGGCAAATGTTGGCATCGATAAAGAGGCAGACAACCTAGACCTGTATGGTGGCGTCGGTCTGTTTTCGGGCGCGCTAGCAGCAAAGTTTGGCAACGACCTTCGCATCACCTCGGTTGAGTCGTTTCGCCAGGCCACCGATGACGCAACCCTTAATCTTTCTGATCTAACCCGCGCCAAGGCGGTCTGTGCGCCGGTTGAGCGATTTATGAACGAACGCGTTGGCAACCTCGACAAAGGCGGCAAGACTGCCAGCCCTCGCAATGCCACAATTGTGCTCGACCCGCCACGCGCCGGCGCCGGCGCAAAGGTTGTTGGTCAGATTTTGGCCATCCAGCCCAAGCACATCGTTTATGTTGCTTGCGACCCGATTGCTTTGGCCCGCGACCTAAAACCACTTATCGAGGGCGGTTATGAACTCAAGCAGTTGCGCGCGTTTGACCTGTTTCCTCACACCCACCACGTTGAAGCGGTGGCCAGCTTGGTTCGAAAGTAGTCAAAGTGGCTGCGCTTGAAAATCCGCCGGCGGTTTGCGTCGCCATCGTGGATGACCATGACGCGGTCAGGTTTGGTTTGCGCGGTGCCTGTGAAGAAGTTGGCTTTGTCTTCTGCGGTGGCGCTGGCACAGTTGCCGAACTTCTCGAAACGAGAAATCCGCTGAAGTGCGATGTAGTTGTTCTTGACCTTTCGCTTGCCGACGGCTCGCAGGTCGAAAGCAACGTCAAGACCATCATTGAGGCTGGTGCCCAGGTTTTGGTGTTTAGCATCGCTGACAAGGCGGCCCTGGTGTCGGCGGCCCTTCGTGCCGGTGCTGCGGGAGTGGTCAA
>CAIPNT010000100.1 GCA_903866485.1 uncultured Micrococcales bacterium
GGGCTTCAACGCCCTTTTGAAGATCGTTGAAGAGCCACCTGCCCACGTGAAGTTCATCTTTGCTACCACCGAACCTGAAAAGGTTATCGGAACGATTCGTTCGCGCACCCACCACTATCCGTTCCGTTTGGTGCCACCGGCGCAGATGCTCGAATACATGGAAGAGCTTTGCAAGAGCGAAGGCGTCACCGTTGCACCTGGCGTTCTGTCGCTGGTTGTTCGCTCGGGTGGCGGCTCGGTTCGTGACTCGCTTTCACTTCTAGACCAGCTGATCGCCGGTTCCGAAGAAGAAGCTGGTTCCGAATACGTGGTCACTTATGACCGCGCGGCCGCCTTGCTTGGTTTCACTCACACCAATCTCTTGGATGAGGTGACCGACGCCTTTGCTTCAAAGAATTCGGCGGCGGTGTTTGCGAGCGTTGACAAGGTGATTCAAACCGGTCAAGATCCACGACGTTTTGTTGAAGACCTGCTCGAACACCTGCGCGACCTAATCATCATCCTGTCTGTTGGTGAAGGTGCGAAGGCTGTTTTGCGAGGAATTCCGGCCGATGAGCTCGAAAAAATGGCTGGCCAAGCCGCCCGCTTTGGCCTAGCAGAGCTCACTCACGCGGCTCAAACCGTGAACCACGCGCTAACTGAAATGTCAGGCGCAACCAGCCCAAAGCTTCACCTTGAATTGATGTGTGCCAAAGTCTTGGTGCCGTCAAGTGACCAAACCGAGGTGGGCTCATTGGCTCGCATCGAAAGACTTGAACGTCGCATTGGCATGGGTGGGGGCGATGCGACCCCAGCAGCTGCGCCCGCTCAACCGACTGCCACGGCTTCGGTTGTCACCCCTGCACCGCAGGCACAAGCCGCCGAGGTCGCAAAACCGCAGGTCTCACAAAATACCGAGGTTATTAAAACCGTTGCACCGGTCGGTTCACTCTCGGCAAGTCAGGTTCGCGACTCCTGGTCTGAGATTCTCAACAAGGTCAATAAGCAGTCAAAATCAGCTTGGATGGTTGCCTTCTCGCTCACCGTGGTTGACTTTGCCGATGAGATTCTTACCCTCAAATTCTTAAGTCAAAACGACCTAGACGCCTTCAAGAATGCTTCAGGGGCCAGCGACATTTTGCGCAAGGCCATCTTTGAAGTGCTGGGCGTGCAAGTTAAGTTCAAGGCTCAAATCGAAGCCACACCGGTAGCTCAGCCGGTTGCGCCAGCGCAGGCGCCAAACACTGAGGCGCCGGCTGCTTCGGCTTCTGCCGCACCTGCCCCGGCCGCTGAAGAACCAGCCGACGACTATGAACCTCAGCCAGAAGAAGACGAACCGACGGCCCCCGCCGAACCTAAAGCAGCAACACCTCAGGCAGCAGCAAATTCGCGCAATTCAATGGTTGATGAGTCGGCTCGATACGGTGAGTCGCTGCTTCGCGAAATGCTCGGCGCCGAGCCAATCGCTGACAAGAATGCTGGCAAATAATGTATGAGGGTGTAGTTCAAGAACTAATCGACGAGCTCGGTCGCTTGCCAGGTGTCGGCCCTAAGTCGGCCCAGCGCATTGCCTTCTATCTCTTGCAAACTGACGACGACCAAGCCCAAAAACTAGCCCAGGTGCTCGTCGAAGTCAAAGAGCGCGTGCGTTTCTGCGAGGTGTGCGGCAACGTTACCGAAGAGACGAAGTGCAACATTTGCCGGGACGCCCGACGCAACCGCACCGCAATCTGTGTAGTCGAAGAATCTAAAGATGTTCAGGCAATCGAACGCACTCGAGAGTTCCGCGGGCTATATCACGTGCTAGGTGGAGCAATCAGCCCAATCGAAGGCATTGGCCCAGACCAGCTTCGCATCAAAGAGTTGATGACACGCCTCAGCGACCCTGACATCCAAGAAGTGATCATCGCCACCGACCCAAACCTCGAGGGTGAAGCAACCGCTACTTACCTAACCCGCATGCTTAGCCCTCTAGGCATCACGGTTTCTCGACTAGCCTCCGGCCTTCCGGTCGGCGGCGACCTTGAATATGCAGATGAGGTCACCCTCGGTCGAGCCTTTGAAGGCCGGCGCATAGTCAAGTAGAATAAGGATTCATCGGCCATCGAAGCCCGAATCCCTTCCCTAAAAATTCAGGAGTGCATTTTGGCCCTTATCGTGCAAAAGTTTGGCGGATCATCTGTTGGAGATGCCGACAAGATTAAGCACGTTGCGCGCCGTGTGATTGAGACTCAAAAGGCCGGTAACCAGGTTGTTGTAGTGGTTTCGGCAATGGGTGACACCACCGATGAACTGCTCGACCTAGCGAACTCGGTCGCAGATGACCCATACCAGAGCCCCCGAGAGCTAGACATGCTGCTCACCTCGGGCGAACGCATTTCAATGTCGCTATTGGCGATTGCAATCAACGCGCTTGGAGCAAAATCACAATCATTCACCGGTTCGCAGGCTGGCATCGTCACCGACAGCGTGCACGGCAATGCCCGCATCGCCGAGGTGACCCCAGAGCGCATCCGTGAATCAGTTGAAGATGGCAACATCGCTATTGTCGCCGGTTTTCAGGGCTTCAACCGTGAAACCCGTGACATCACCACCCTTGGCCGCGGCGGGTCAGACACCACCGCAGTTGCGCTTGCAGCCGGGCTAAAAGCCGACCTCTGCGAAATCTACTCAGATGTCGACGGCGTTTATACCTCAGACCCTCGCATGATCAAGGGTGCCCGCAAGCTAGACGCGATCGACGTCGAGTCGATGCTAGAGCTGGCTGCGGCCGGCGCCAAGATTTTGCACATCCGTGCTGTCGAATTTGCTCGTCGTCACAACGTTGACCTTCGAGTGCGTTCAACATTCAGCACCGATCCAGGAACCATCGTTTATTCAGGAAAAGCAGGAGCAGGCATGGAAGAGTCAGTCGTTTCAGGTGTAGCAGTCGACAAGGGCCAGACCAAGATCATGGTCATTGGCATTCCAGATGTTCCGGGCAAGGCCGCTGACCTATTCACCGTGGTTGCCGACGCCGGTGCGAACATCGACATGATTGTGCAAAACACACCTACCGGCTCAGACGTTGTCGACGCAGTTAGCGACATCGGCTTCACACTGCCAAAGTCAGACACCAAGAAGGTTGTTGCCGCCCTCGAGGCAAACCAGGCCAAGCTTGGCTTCCGAGTGGTTGAAGTTGACGACGAAATCGGCAAGCTTTCGGTTGTTGGCGCAGGCATGCGCACCCACTCGGGTGTTTCTGCAACTCTTTTCAGTGCTCTGGCAAAGGCCGGTATCAACATCGAGATGATTTCAACCTCTGAAATTCGCATTTCGGTAATCACAAGCGACGACCAAGTTGAGGCGGCCGCTCGTGCCGTGCATACGGCATTCGGCTTAGACAGTGACATTGAAGCGGTGGTTTACGCCGGCACCGGCCGCTAAACCCAAAACGCTTAACCGCTCGGAAGCAACTTTCTTATTTAAAACACCCCCAAACAGGAGGCATCAAATGGCAAAGCCAAATCTCGCACTCGTCGGTGCAACCGGCGCCGTAGGCACCGTCATGATTGGCATCATCAACAGCCGTGAAAACATTTGGGGTGAGATTCGTCTAATCGCCAGCCCACGTTCAGCCGGCAAGAAGATCACTGTACACGGCCAAGAGCTAACCGTGGTTGCATTGTCACCTGAGGCTTTCGACGGCATCGACATCGCAATGTTTGATGTGCCTGACGAGGTTTCTGAGGTTTGGGCTCCAATCGCTGCCGAGCGTGGCGCAATTGCCGTAGACAACTCGGGAGCATTCCGCATGGATGCTGACGTTCCACTGGTTGTTCCTGAGGTAAACCCTGAGCAGGCAAAGAACCGCCCACGCGGAATCATCTCAAACCCAAACTGCACCACCCTCACCATGATGGCCGCGATGGGTGCCCTGCACGACAAGTGGACCCTAAAAGAGCTCGTTGTCTCTAGCTATCAGGCTGTCTCTGGCGCCGGTGCTGCTGGCATCGACGAACTAGCAGCCGAGCTGGCCGTGGTCGGCAAGGATGCATCACTGGGTCTAAACACCGAAGACGTTCGCGGTGCACTGGCTGCAGCAGGCAACGATCTTTCAAACTCACCTTGGGCTCACCCAATCGCGCTAAACGTGATTCCTTTCGCGGGTTCACTAAAGGCAGGCGGCCACTCATCTGAAGAGCTAAAGGTGCGCGACGAGTCTCGCAAGATTCTTGGCATTTCAGACCTTAAGGTTGCCGCAAGCTGTGTGCGCGTTCCGGTTCAGGTGGCTCACTCGCTAACCGTTCACGCAACTTTCGCCAACCCGCTGACCCCAGATGAGGTTCGCGAAGTGCTATCGGCTCAGCCAACCATCAAAGTGGTTGACGAACCGGAGAAGAACCTCTACCCAACCCCTGCAATGGTCGTCGGGCAAGATCCAACCTTCGTCGGTCGCATTCGTCAGTCACTCGACTTTCCAAACAGCATCGAGCTGTTTGTCGTGGGCGACAACCTTCGCAAGGGTGCAGCGCTGAACACTTACGAAATCGCCGAGCTGGTCGCTCGCGAGTTCTAAAAGTTCTTCGCCAATCTCTTGAGTGTCTAGGGCTGCGCGCTGGTTTTGCAAGGTAACCTTCAAATATGTCGAGACTAATTGCCGTTGTTTTGGGTGTTACGCTCGCCATTTCATTGGCGGGATGCGCTGCCTCATCTGACGGCACCAATACCGGCAGTTCGAACGCAATTCCAACGCCAGACCCGGCTCTTATTCCGCCGGCTCCAGACGCCAAGGTCACCGCTGTTGACGCCAAGAAATTCGACGACGGCTTTGGTGATTATATTTTCAAGGTGGGCGACGGCCCAAGTTGGTGCACGATTACCCCAGACCTAAACCAGGTCATCTGTGAGCAAAACGAGGCGGCTGCTTCATACCAGCCGATTCCCACTCCGGCCGACTGCCAGGGCAGCTATGGTTATCAGGTGCGACTCTGGGGTGCCCAACCAAAGACCGGCAAGGTTGCCGAATGGGTTTGCGCAACAGGTCAGTGGCAAGACCCCACCAATGCTCAGGTTTTGCCAACCGGCAGCAAGGTGACACTTGGCTCGTTCACTTGCTATGTCAAAGACACTGCTGCGCGCTGTGACAACGCAAACGGTCAATACATTGCACTCGGCCCAAAGGTATGGGCAATCAAAGATTAGAACCTAGTCTTTAGGCAGCAGTTCTAGCAGCCGCACCTCTGGTCGGCAAGCAAACCTAATCGGTGCAAAAATGCTGTGGCCCAAACCGGCCACCACGTTCAAAATCATGGTTTTTGCACCGAAATTCCAGCTGCTTAGGCCCTTGGCATACTTGGCGGGTAAATCACAATTGGTGATGATTGCCCCATATCCCGGGATGCAAACCTGACCGCCATGGGTGTGTCCGGCAAACATCAGGTCGACCCCAGCGTGGTTCATCGCCTCGATAACTCGCAAGTATGGGGCGTGGCTGACCCCAATCGTCAAATCGCCCGCGATTTTGGTTTTGGCCCCAGCCTCTAGGTTGCTTCGGATGCTGACCAGGTTTTCGAGGCCATCGTGAGCGTCATCGACACCGACAAAATTGATGTGCAGGCCCTTTACAACGGCCTGGCCGGCAAAGTTGTTTAGATTGAGCCATCCGGCCGACATAAAGCCGCTAACCAGCCTTGTCGTATCTAGCTTTTCTGAGTGACCGACCTCAGATGGGCCGCGCAAATAACGCAGCGGATTTCGAAGCTCGGGGGCGTGATAATCATTAGAGCCGTTGACAAAGGCACCGGTTATTTCTAGCAGTGGTTTTAGGGCCGTCAGGGTTGGCCCGATCGCGGCTCGGTGGCCCAGGTTGTCTCCGGTATCAATCACGAGGTCAGGCGCTAGTTTTGCCAGTTTGCCGATGAAACGCAGTTTGCGCTTTTGCCACGGCGCAACGTGCAGGTCACCGATATGCAGCACCTTAATCGGGGGTGAGCCAGCCGGCAGCACCTTGATGCTCTCGCGCCTGATCACGTAAAGGTGACGTTCGATGCCGATTGCCCAGATGGCCAACACCGCGGAAACAATAATTAACGCCCAGAGCCAAGCCATTTTTTGGGTCGACTATGGGCCGGTGCTGATAATCAGCAGGATGGCGCCGGTTGACGCGGCAGGGCTACCGGCTGCAGGGTTAGTGCCAACCACATCGCCCTTTGGCACCGTCGTTGATTTCACAAAGAACTGGGTTTGCGAAGCCTGAGGCTCACTCACAGCGGCGAAGCCGGCTTGCAAAAGAGCCGCCTTGGCCGCGCTGACAGTCATGCCTGCAACGCTTGGAACTACTGCGCCGCCGCCCTTGCTCACATAGATTGAAATCGATCCACCAGACGAAGTGACCGCGCCAGCTGCTGGTCGGGTGTAGGCCACGGTTCCAGCAGGCTCAGGTGATGAAACCTGCTTCACCACTATTGTTGGCGACAGCTGGTTGGTCTTAATTACCTCGGCAGCGGCATCCGGTGTTTGGCCGGTCACGTCTGGAACCTTGATCATGGCAGCGTCAATCATCGAGGCTGGTGGGTTATCTAATGGTCCGCCCTTATAGATTTTGTTGACGGCCTGCATCGTGGTGCGCCAAATGTCGTGACGCACGGTGTTGCCGGCCTTGCCATTGAGCTTGATGGCAGAAAGAGACTTCGAACCAGACACGTTGCCAACCCAGGTTGCCGTGGCAACTGCACTTGAGAAACCGGTCATCCAGGTGTGCACACCAGAGTCGGTGGTTCCGGTCTTACCGGCCAGCGGTGTGCCATCACCTGTGTTTGATGCGCCACCGGTTCCGCCGCTCATTACCGCCTTCATGGCATAGGTCATTCCGGCTGCAACCTCAGGGGTCACAGCCTGTGAACACTGCGACTTTGGCACATTGAGTTCTTGGCTCGTTGATCGCACGATGGCCTTATCGATTGCGATCGGGGTGCAGAATACGCCATGGTTAGCGATGCCAGCCTCGGCTGCAGCCATGGTCAACGGTGAAAGCTCGTTGGTTCCGATCACAGAAGACGGAACATATTCAAGTGGGTTTCCATCGGCGCGGTGAACGCCAAAGCTCATCGCAGTGTCGCGAATATCGCAGAGGTCTAGCTTTGAAGCCATATAGACAAACGCGGTGTTCTCAGAGATGGCGGTCGCGTGAACAACAGTGAGGTCGGCCGGCTCGTTGCTGATGTTGCGAGGAGTCCAGGTGCCGCCAACGGCGCCACACTTGGCCGAGAAGTCTGAACCGTTCCAGGTGCGAATGCGTCCGTCAACGTGGTCGTTTAGGTGATATCCCGCCTTCAACCAGTCGGCTAGGGTAAAGATCTTGTAGGTCGAACCAGACTGAAAACCGGATGAGCCACCGTAAGCCTTATCGGATGAATAGTTAACAGCTGTGTGGCCGGGCGTTGTGTTTTGGGTCTGATCAAATACTCGGTTTTCGGTCATGGCCAAGATGCGCCCGGTGCCAACCTGCACCGATGTGGTTGCCGTGCCAACCTGGCTTGGGTCGGTTGGTGGCACCCAGGTGTCGCTGGCCGAGTGAGCGGCGGTTTGAACGCCGAGGTCGAGCGTCGTATAAATGTCTAGACCACCGCGACGCAGAAGGTTCTCGCGGTCTTCGGGGGTAGGGCCAAACTCTGGGCTATTTCTAACCGTCCACACCACATAGTCACAGAAGAATGCTGCGGTTTGATTGGCCTCACAGCCGCTTGGCATGTGGGTAATTTTGGTGGTGATGTCGCTGTTCTTTGCATCGTCGGCCTGCTGCTGGGTGATGTAACCCTCTTTCAGCATGTTGTCGATCACATAGTTGCGGCGACCTTTGGCTCGCTCAAGGTTATTTGGGTCGTCTGGGCGATAGTCGTTTGGTGACTTTAACATCGCAGCGAGCATGGCCGCCTGAGGAATATCGAGTTGGGCCGCGGGGATGCCGAAATAATAGTTTGCTGCGGCCTCAACGCCATTGATCTGATGGCCAAAGAAGGCCAGATTCAAATAACCCGCAAGGATGTCTTGCTTTGACGTGACCTGTTCGAGCGCAACCGCCAGGCGCATTTCGCGAAGCTTGCGGTCAAGAGTGCGCGCGGTTGCCTCGTCGATTGCTTTTTGGTCACCCGAGATTTGTGCAGCTTCAACCAGCGAATTCTTGACGTATTGCATCGTGATGGTTGAGCCACCAGCGCCGCCACCGCCAGAAACTAGGTTGCCGAAGGTTGCGCGCAGAAACGAAACGATGTCAACACCAGAGTGCTGAAAGAAGCGTGGGTCTTCGGTAGCGACCACGGCGTTGCGAATGTTTGGCGACATTTCGTTGTAGCCAACCGAGATGCGGTTCTCGTGATAAAACTTGGCAAACGGCACGGTTTTGCCGTTTTGGGTTGCATAAAGAGTTGAAGCCTGGGAAGCGTTAACCGGCTTGATATAGTCGGGAAGGTTTTCGAAAACCGAGATGCCTGCAGAGGCTGCAAAGCCACCGACGATTGCAGCTGGTGCCAACAGGGCGATGCCAAGCACACCGGCGATAACCGAGAGTCCGGCAAATTTTAGAAAGCCGCTGGTTAGCGATTCGGGCTTGTTACGAGACATAGAATCAAGGTTACCTGACAACACTGAGAGGATGCCCAGAATGACCACTTGGGAGTACATCACCACACCCCTGCTTCTGCACAAAGAAACCGCGATCTTGAACACTTGGGGCGCCGAGGGCTGGGAGCTCGTTCAGATTGTTGCCGGCCCAATGGGTGGCAACGTTGCATACTTTAAGCGCCCAATCGCGGCGAAAGGATAACCATGTCAAACATTGAAAAACGTCTCATCGAGCTTGGCCACCCGCTGCCAGAGGTGGCTAAGCCAGTCGCCGCCTACATCCCTTCGGTGGTTACCTCGAACCTAGTTTTCACGAGCGGTCAATTGCCTTTCGTTGACGGCGCGTTGCCGGCGGCCGGCAAGGTTGGCATCGGTGCCAACCTGGTAGACCCGGTGGTTGCAAAAGACCTTGCAAAGCTGTGTGCACTAAATGCTCTTGCCGCAGTCAAATTGGCCATCGGTGATCTAGACCGCGTCACCCGAGTTGTGAAGGTGGTTGGCTTCGTGTCATCAGTGCCAGAATTCACCGGCCAGCCTGGTGTCATCAATGGGGCGAGTGAATTTTTGGTTGAGGTCTTCGGCGACAAGGGTGTTCACGCCCGTTCAGCCGTTGGCGTTCCGGTGCTTCCACTTGACTCGGCCGTTGAGGTTGAGATTGTCGTGGAGTTCGAATAACAAAAAAACTTGGCATTGCCAACAAATGAAAAACCCCAGTCGATTGACTGGGGTTTTTCATTGCTTGAGCCAACTAGTCGTTTGCTCCGGCAGCAATCTTGCCACTGATGATGTCCATCACCGACGTGTCAGCCAGGGTGGTGACATCACCGATCGGACGGTCTTCGGCTACGTCGCGCAGCAGGCGACGCATAATCTTGCCAGAGCGAGTCTTTGGCAATTCGTTGACCACCATGATGGTGCGTGGTCTCGCGATCGGGCCAATTTCCTTGCTGACGTGATCTCGAAGAATCTTGCTCACATCGGCGTCTGAGCCTGCATTTACCAACTGGTTTTGCCGCAGGATAACGAACGCAACCACGGCCTGGCCGGTGGTTTCATCTTTGGCGCCAACCACGGCAGCCTCGGCAACATACTCGTGCGAAACCAGGGCCGACTCGATCTCGGCGGTTGATAGTCGGTGACCCGAAACGTTCATCACGTCATCGACTCGACCAAGCAGCCAGAGGTCTCCCTCATCGTCCCACTTGGCGCCATCTCCGGCGAAATAAATGCCGTCAAATTTTGACCAGTAGGTTTCGACAAAGCGCTCAGGGTCGCCCCAAATGCCGCGAAGCATCGATGGCCATGGTTCGGTGATGGTCAACAAACCGGCGTGGTTTCTGCCCAGCTCGTTGCCGTCGTCATCCAGAATCTTGACCTCGATGCCAGGAAGCGGAACCTGTGCCGATCCGGGCTTAAGCTCGGTGATTCCAGGCAGTGGCGAAATCATGATTGCGCCTGTTTCGGTCTGCCAC
>CAIPNT010000101.1 GCA_903866485.1 uncultured Micrococcales bacterium
CGCAAAACTTGAAAACCCCGGCCAATGGTCGGGGTTTTCTTTTGCCTAGAGTTGCGCCTCCACCCCAGATGCCATTTCGATAATTCTGTCGAGCATCTCGCGCGAAGTCGAATTTTCGCCGAGGCGATTGGGCTTGCCCGTTAGACCGTGATAGTCGCTCGAGCCCGTCACGATGAGGTCGTGCTTGGCGGCAAGACTCAAGAGCCACTGGCGAGCCACCTCTGGCACCTCACGGTGATAAACCTCGAAACCGGCAAGTCCACCGGCAATCAACTTTTCAAAGTGCTCTTGGGGCAAGTCGCCACGATCGAGGTTGTCTGGGGCACCGCCGAGCGGGTGCGCAATCACCGGAACTCCCCCGGCCTCGCGAATCAAGGTGATGGCTTCGAAGACATCCGTGGTTTCAGTTGGAATGTAGTAGCCACCGTGCTTCGAGAGAATCGAGTCAAATGCCTCGGTTCGATTAGCCACCACCCCGAGCTTTTCGAGGGCATCGGCGAGCGCAGGCCTGCCGATGGTTGCACCTGGTTCGAGTTGTTCTAGAACCAGTTCCCAGGTGATGTCGTAATCGACGGCCATCAAATCAACCATGGCCTTTGCCCTGACCTCCCGAGTGGCAACCGAGTCGCCGAGCACTCCGGCGAGCGCCGAATGGTTTGGGTCTGGCAAATAGGCAAGCATGTGCACGCTGATGTAGTGCTGGCGCCCTTCGCGCCCCACTTTGGCTCGGGTGGTGACCTCAATGCCCGGCACAAAGCCCATACCAAGTCGATTAGCCGCGGCGGCAGCTTCATCCCAGCCCGAAGTGGTGTCGTGGTCGGTAAGAGCAAGGATGTTCACCCCCGCGAGCGCAGCCTGCTCGAACACCTCGGTTGGCGATTCTTTGCCATCAGAGCGAGTCGAGTGCGAGTGCAGGTCAATAATCATCAAGCCCAGATTACCTCTGGCAGAATGTACCCATGAGCAATGATGCCAAGCAGCCAAAAGCAGATCCGGGCGCAAACCGTTCGCGCACCCCAACCAGCCAACAGTTTCTCGAATACATGGGCTCAAACTGGGCAGTTCACCACCCCGCTCCCCCTGCCGCAGCAGAGGCTTGTGCTTTCACCCCGCAGCGTCGCAACCGAGTGGCCGCGGCCTTTGCCGGTGAGGTGATTGCCATCGAAGCTGGGGCTGCGAAGACCCGCTCGAATGACACAGAATATCGTTATCGCCCACACTCCGCTTTCGCACACCTAACCGGTTGGGGCAGCGCCACGGTTCCAGATTCGGTTTTGATTATCGATGCCAGAAGCAGCGAGACAAAGGCCATTTTGTTTTTGCGCGAAACCGCAGGCAAAGGCACTGCTGAGTTTTTTGCCAACTCGGCGATTGGTGAGTTTTGGGTTGGTGAGCGACCATCTCTTGAACAGGTGAGCAACCTGCTGCAAATCGAAACCCGTTCGCTCAAAGAATTCGACGCGTTCAAGGCATCCGCGGGAGCCGAACTGATTACCTTAGAAAACGATGACCTTGCCGAGTTTGTCTCTGAGCTTCGTCTAGTCAAAGATGACTATGAAATCGCCGAAATGCGCAAGGCAGTTGACGCCTCAATTCGCGGCTTTGCCGAGGTGGCCAAAAGCCTCGACCGAGCAAGCAAGCATCCACGCGGCGAGCGCATCGTCGAGACCGCGTTCTTTAGCCAGGCCCGCGCCGATGGCAACGATTTGGGCTATGAGACCATTGCCGCTTCAGGCCACCACGCTTGCACCCTGCACTGGATTATCAATGACGGCCCGGTTCGAGATGGCGACCTAATCTTGGTTGATGCCGGTGTTGAAGTAGACAGCCTCTATACCGCCGATGTCACTCGCACCATGCCCGTGAACGGCAAGTTCAGCGAACTGCAGCGCGAGATTTATCAGGCCGTTTTGGACGCCGCCGACGCGGTTTTTGCCATGGCCAAGCCGGGCGTGAAGTTTAGCGAAATGCACAAAACCGCGATGCGGGTGATTGCCGAGAAAACTCACGGCTGGGGTTTCTTGCCTGGCACGGTAGAAGAATCACTGAACCCTGAGAACCAACACCACCGTCGTTGGATGGTGCACGGCACCGGACACCACCTTGGCTTGGATGTGCACGACTGCGCTCAGGCTCGTCGAGACATGTCAATGGAGGCCGAATTGAAGCCGGGCATGATCTTCACCATCGAGCCGGGTCTGTATTTTCACAAGGATGACCTGCTGGTTCCTGAGGCTTTCAGAGGCATCGGTGTGCGAATCGAGGATGACGTTTTGGTCACCGAGACTGGAGTCGAAAACCTTAGCGCGGCTCTGCCACGCGAGGCTGATGAAATTGAAGCTTGGTTGGCTAACCTTCGCTCTTAGCAGCGGCGGCACTTGCCTGATCGGCCAGCGCAGAGGGCACCTGCACCTCATACTTGCTGGCAATCACTGTTGACTGGCTCACAAAGGCGCGCTTATTGCGCATCAGTGAATAGCGCAGGATGTTGACCAGCATGCCAAGACCCGCGCCGATTAGCACGGTCGAGAAGGTTGAGCCGAAGGCCGATGTGGTTGTCGATACGGCACTTGCCGTGCCCGAACCACCAAAAACAAATCCGGCGAACAGACCAATCCAAGATCCGGTCACCGCACCGCTGACTGCCACGCGACCATAGCTCATCTTGCCGCGCACACGCTCGACCGTTCGCAGGTCTTTGCCTACGATTGCCACGGCCCCTGCGGGAAAACCATTTGCGATGATGCCATCCACGAACTGAACCGCTTCGGCATAGTTGGTGAATTTGGCGATCACCTCACCCTGAGGCAACGCTGGCGGGTTATTTCGGCTTTGACTTCTTACGGTTTTGTTCACCTGCCCATTCTGGCACGGTCGGGCGCACTCGTCTAAGGTTGAAGGGTGAGCGCAACGAGAGTCTTTGTAGCCAGATTGGCTGGATGCGGCGTCTTTGACCCAGCGGGAGACCGCGTAGGAAAAGTCATCGACGTTCTTGTGTCCTACCGTAAATCTGGCGCACCGAAGGCCACTGGCATGCTGGTTGAAATCAGCGGACGCCGTCGCGTGTTTGTGCCTATCGCCCGAGTCACCTCGATTTCGGCTGGCCAGGTGATCACCACCGGATTGATTGACCTTCGTCGATTCACCCAGCGCGGCCAAGAGGTGCGGGTTATCGCCGAGATTTTGGGACGCAAGGTTCGTCTTCACGACGGCTCGGGCACCGCCAGCATCGAAGACCGGGCCATTGAACTGGGCAAAAACAGCGACTGGGTGGTTTCAGAGTTGTTCTTGCGACGCCCAAAGACCTCGGCATCACCATTTGCCCGAGGTGCAACCCTGTTTGCCGCCTGGGAGCAGGTTGCCGAAGAGGGCAAGAGCGAAGAGGGCCAGAGCGCCCAGCAGCTGATTGCAACCTATTCAGAACTTCGCCCCGCCGACTTGGCCAGCGCACTGCTCGATCTGCCAGACGAGCGCATGATTGAGGTTGCCGAAGAGCTTGACGACGAGCGCCTAGCCGACCTGCTCGAAGAGCTGCCTGAAGACGAGCAGATTGACATCATCACCGAACTTGATGACGAGCGCGCGGCCGAAGTGCTTGACCTGATGGAGCCGGATGATGCCGCCGACCTAATGGCCAATCTGCCTGAAGAACGCACCGAGGCCATCCTCGAATTGATGGATGAAGAAGAAGCAGACGACATTCGAATGCTGATGCAGTTCGACGAGTTCACCGCTGGTGGCCTCATGACCACCGAGCCAATCATCTGTGCAGCCGATGCCACCGTGGCCGAAGCCTTAGCGCTAATTCGTCGCAAGGATGTCGCGCCGGTGCTTGCCGCCTCGGTTTTTGTCACACTTCCGCCATACGAGGTGGCTACCGGTCGCTATCTTGGTGTCGTGCACTTTCAAAAGATGCTGCGCTATCCGCCGCACGAGCGTTTGGGCAGCCTGCTTGACACCGAGCTAGAAGCGGTCAAGGCTGACACCCACATCTCGGTTATTCACCGAACCTTTGCAAACTACAACCTGGTGGCCTTGCCGGTCATCGATGATGAAAACCACCTGATTGGCGTGGTCACCGTAGACGACGTGCTCGACCACCTGCTGCCTGACGACTGGAGAGAGGAGCGCAACTAATGGCAAAGTCACTCGACCGCCTTGACGCCCCTATTGGTCAGCGTCGCCGCCTGGTGCCAAAACTATCGATCGACCAAGAGAAGTTCGGTCGAGCTTCAGAATCATTCGCTCGCGCAATGGGAACCGGTTCGTTTCTGATCTGGATGACGGTAATCGTGACCCTCTGGTTGGCTTGGAATAGCTTGATGCCCGCCTCAAGCCAATTCGATCCGAGGGCTACAAACTTCACACTGTTGACTCTGATTTTGTCGATGCAGGCCTCATATGCCGCTCCCCTAATTTTGTTAGCCCAAAACCGCCAAGACGACCGTGACCGGGTCAAGTTCGAGCAAGATCGCCAGCGAGCAGAGCGCAACCTGGCCGATACCGAGTACCTTGCACGTGAGGTTGTTGCCCTTCGCCTTGCTATGCAAGAGATGGCCACAAAAGACTTTGTTCGCGACGAGTTGCGCGACCTACTGAAAGAGATTCTGGATGAGCGTAGACGCGATTAATCGCGCGCTCGCCACCGTAATCGACCCAGAACTTCGACTGCCGCTAACCGAGCTCGACATGGTTGGCGAGGTGAGCCTGGTGGGCCGTGAGGCATCCGTGCAAATCAAGTTAACCGTGGTTGGTTGCCCGGCTTCGGCTCGCATAGAACGCGAAACCCGCGAAGCTGTGCTCAAGGTTGATGGTGTTGACAGCGCCAAAGTGACCCTAAGCGTGATGACCCAGACCGAACGTGAAGCGCTCAAGATCAAACTTCGCAATGGTAAGCCGCCACGTTTCAACCCGTTTGGCAAAGACTCTCTTACTCGAGTGTTCTTGATCGGCTCGGGTAAGGGCGGCGTTGGCAAGTCATCGGTAACAGCCAACATCGCTACCGCACTGGCGCTTAACGGGCATCGGGTGGGTTTGGTTGACGCCGACATATTTGGCTTTTCGATTCCAGGCCAGCTGGGACTGACAGACCGACCAACCCGAGTAGATGAGATGATTCTGCCACCGGTTTCGGCAAGCGGAGTCAAGGTCATCTCGATCGGAATGTTTCTTGAAGACAGCAAACCGGTAGCTTGGCGGGGCCCGATGTTGCATCGAGCCATCGAGCAATTTTTGTGTGACGTGTTCTGGGGTGATCTTGACTTCTTGCTGGTCGACCTACCACCGGGCACCGGGGACGTTGCGATTAGCCTCGGTCAGCTGCTGCCAACGGCAAAGACAGTGGTTGTCACCACCCCGCAGATTGCAGCCGCCGAGGTTGCCGAACGTTCGGGGTCGGTTGGTCTGCAAACTGGTCAACCGGTGTTCGGTGTTATCGAAAACATGTCGTGGCTCATTCAACCGGATGGTTCGAAACTTGAGCTATTTGGTGCCGGTGGTGGCGCCTCTGTTGCCCAAAGGTTAGCCGACATTTCTGGTCAGAGGGTTGAGTTGATCGGGCAGATTCCGATGTCAATTGCACTTCGCGAGGGCTCGGATGCTGGCAAACCAATTGTGGTTTCAAATGTTGCCGATCCGGCGGCTTCAGCGATAATGGAAATCGCCAAAAAGTTCGCCGCAGCGAAGATTGGTCTAGCTGGTAAGCCACTGGGGATATCCCCAAGCTAGTGCAAAACAGACCTGTGGGAATCCGAGGTAAAAATGTTGGGTAGATCTCGCCGAGTGCTCATCGTCGAAGATGAGCCGCTGGTCTCTGCCCTTCTTGAACAAACCTTGCAGTCGGTCAACTTCGTCACCAGCCGTGCGCACAACGCGGTTGAGGCCAGGCGCCAAATCGCCCTGTTTGACCCCGACATTGCGCTTCTCGACATAGACCTTGGCCATGGCGCCAATGGCATCGACGTGGCACACATTTTGAATAGCAAGCACCCCGACATCGCCATCCTGTTTTTGACAAAGTTTCCCGACCTGCGCTCAGCCGGATTGCGTATGGAAGACCTTCCGGCCGGAAGCGGATTTTTGCGCAAAGAGCTGGTTGGCAACACGGAATATTTGACCAACGCCATCGAAAACGTGTTGGGCGAGCGCCCAGAAATTCGTGATGACCTAAAGCCAGACCGTCCACTGTCGGCGCTAACTAAGAACCAGGTTGAAGCACTTCGACTATTGGCAAGTGGCTATACGAACGCCGAGATTGCCAAGCGTAGGCAAACCTCGGTGTCATCGGTCGAGCAACTGCTGAATGCAACCTTCAAAAACCTTGGCATTCAAACCTCAGACGACATAAACCCTCGAATCGAAGCGGTTCGAATCTTCATCGGCGCGGCCGGAATTCCGAACCGAGACGAATAGTGGAAATCGGCACGTTTTATCGTCGCCTAAACGGAAGCCACCTGTTTGGCCCCGGAGTGTTTTTTAGCACCCTAGCTTTCGGCTTCGTGGCTCACTTTTTGGGATCGACCGACCTAGACGCCGGGCACCTGCCCGAGC
>CAIPNT010000102.1 GCA_903866485.1 uncultured Micrococcales bacterium
GTCCGCAGGCAATCGTCGAAGAACTCAAGACATCGATTCGTGAACTGCACCGCAACGGCATTGAAGTGATTCTCGACGTTGTCTACAACCACACAGCCGAGGGTGGCGGCGGCGGTCTCACCTATTCATATCGCGGTTTAGACAACTCAAGCTATTACCGCATGGATGACAACGGGCATTTTCATGACACCACCGGATGTGGCAACTCACTGAACTTTGGCAACCCGCAGGTGGTTCAGCTGGTTCTAGACAGCCTCAAATATTGGACCACAGAGATGCAGGTGGATGGTTACAGATTTGACCTCGGTGCAACCCTTGCGCGAAACGAAATAAACCACTTCGACCCCAACCACCCGCTCTTGCGAGCAATCGTCGAAGACCCAATCTTCAAAGATGCCAAGATGATCATGGAACCTTGGGATGTCGGGCTTGGCGGCTGGCAAACCGGAAACTTTCCTGACCGGTTTAGCGAGTGGAACGACCGTTATCGCGATGACATTAGGCGTTTCTGGCTATCGGACATCGCGGCTGCCCGCAACAGCGGAAAACACTGGAACGGTGTGGCCGACCTAGCAACTCGGCTTGCCGGTTCGAGAGACATTGTCGATGGTCCGAGTGGCCCAATGGGCAGCGTTAACTTCATCACCGCGCACGATGGTTTCTGCCTGCAAGACCTGGTCAGCTATGACGTCAAGCACAACCAGATGAATGGCGAGAGCAACCGCGACGGCACCAACGGAAACCACTCTTTCAACCACGGTCATGAGGGTGAAGGCGCCTCCGAAGAAACCAAAGCCCAGCGTCGCAAAGCCGCCCGCAATTTAATGGCAACCCTGCTGTTTTCTTCTGGAATACCGATGATCACGGCCGGCGATGAGCGACTCAAGACTCAAAACGGCAACAACAATGCCTATTGCCAAGACACGGTGATGAGCTGGGTGAACTGGGACTTAAACCGTCACTCAAAAGACTTCGAAGAGACCTTCGCCTATCTAACCCGGTTGCGACTAGAAAATGCGGTTCTCAGGCCAAAGGCTTTCGGTGACTTCAACAGTGCAACCGAAGAACATGACATGGTGCGCTGGTACAACGTTGCCGGAGAAATTATGTCTGAAGAGACCTGGCATGACAGCGAATGCCGCACCATCCAGCGCTATACCGAGAGACTCAACTCAGATGGTTCACGGTCTGCGATGTTGCTTGTCATCCACGGAGCAGAAAAATCACAGGATGTCACGATCGCGGCGCCTGACGATGTGACCGCCTACAGCTTGCTTTGGAACAGCGCGCTGGATGTACCTTCAGATGAGAAGCCATCGTTTGCTCCGAACAACATTTTGCCTATGTCAGGAACTTCGATTCAACTTTTGAAATGCACATTCTGATTCTCGGTGCGTTTTCAAAAGTTAACAACTGGGTCACGCATTGACAAAATCGGCTCCGGCCAGGCTATTGATTCACTAAGTTATGGAGTGTGAGCAAAATTAGCGGCATCAGTTATCAGCACGAAAACCCGATCGGGCGCTTGCCAATCTTGAAGGCAACACCATCAGTAGACGGAGGCCGCTGGCCTGCTAAGGCTTTCGTTGGCGAAGTTATCCCGTTTAGCGCCAATGTCTTTCGCGAGGGTCACGATGCACTGGCCACCGAACTTTTGCTCACCGACCCAAGTGGCAACCTAAGAGTTCTGAGAATGGCACCTGGTGCACCTGGCAGCGACCTGTGGCACGCCAGCGCTCAGCTAAACGAGGCTGGCTTCTGGAGCTTTCAGATTCGCGCGTTTGCCGACGACTATGAGACTTGGCACCACAACGCCAGTGTAAAACTTGCCGTTGGCGTCGACGAAGAGCTAATGATGCTCGAGGGAATTGCGCTGTTTACTCGCGCGGCTGCCGAGCAATCTCGCAGCAAGGCCAGCGCCAAACTCTTTGTTGAAATCGCCGAAAAACTCGCTGACACCAATCGTCCTGCCAAAGATCGGCTCGCCGAAGCCGAGTCGGCCAAGGTTTTGAAGAGCGTCACCAACGAACCGATTCGATCACTCATCACGCTAAACTCACCACTTCAAATCAAGTGCGAGCGTGAACGCGCCGGCAGCGGCGCTTGGTACGAGTTTTTTCCAAGGTCTGAAGGTGCCGTCTTTGACCCAAAGAGCAAGACCTGGAAATCTGGAAACTTCAAAACCGCCGCAAAGCGTCTAGATGCAGTTGCTGCGATGGGCTTCGATGTTCTCTACATGCCACCGATTCACCCAATCGGCCTGGCCTATCGCAAGGGTCCAAACAATACTCTGACCGCCGGGCCCCAAGATCCAGGCTCACCATGGGCAATTGGCTCTGAGGCGGGTGGTCATGATGCCATTCATCCTGATTTGGGAACTGAAAAAGACTTTGCCGCCTTTGTCAAAAAGGCCAAGTCGCTTGGTCTCGAGATTGCAATTGACCTCGCCCTCCAGGCCTCACCTGACCACCCTTGGGTAAAGAGCAATCCGGCTTGGTTCACTACTCGCGCAGATGGCACGATTGCCTATGCAGAGAACCCTCCAAAGAAATACCAAGACATCTTTCCAATCAATTTCGACAACGACCCGGATGGCATCTATTTTGAGGTGCTTCGAGTAGTCAAGCTTTGGATCTCGCGCGGAGTGAAGATTTTTAGGGTGGACAATCCTCACACCAAGCCGGTGGCCTTCTGGGAATGGCTCATTGGCGAGGTAAATCAAGAGTTTGCCGACGTTGTCTGGCTTGCCGAGGCATTCACCCGCCCGTCGATGATGCACACCCTTGGCAAAATCGGATTCCAGCAGTCATATACTTACTTCACCTGGCGCAACACCAAGCAAGAGATCGAAAGCTACCTTCGCGAGCTGACCCAGGTTAGCGCCGACTTCTTTAGGCCGAACTTCTGGGTATCCACGCCAGACATCCTCACCGAGTATTTGCAGTTCGGAGGTCCTGCTGCACACAAGATTCGTGCCGTTCTGGCATCGATGTGCACCCCTAGCTGGGGAATGTATGCCGGTTATGAACTCTGCGAATCAGTGGCACGACCAGGTGCTGAAGAGCACATTGATAGCGAGAAATTCGAATATCGCCCTCGTGATTGGGATGCCGCCAATAAGGGCGGTCGCAGCATCGCGCCTTACATCACCAAGCTCAACGCCATTCGCGCCGCCCACCCGGCGATCAGACAGCTTCGCAACCTTGAGTTGCAGCACACCGATGACAGTGCGATTTTGGCGTTTTCTAAGCACTTGGCCGCTGAGCACACTGCATCTGGCAAGGCCGACCCTGTCTTGGTGATTGTCAACGTTGACCCTCACGCGGTGCGTGAAACCATGGTGCGACTCGACTTAGCCAAGCTAGGCCTGCCACCATACAGCCGCTTCGAAGTTGAAGACCTGATCACCGGTGAAAAATACGAGTGGGGCTCAGAAAACTATGTTCGACTCGACGCTTTCGTTGAGCCGGCGCACATTTTCAAAATCGGCAAAATACTTTAGGGGCTCAAAATGGCTATTTTCAAAAAAGATTCTGAGTCGCTTCCGGCCTTGGAAGGCACGTTCGTTTGGTCAGTTAGCAATGGAGCGCACCACGAGCCGCACTCGCTGCTTGGTTTACATCCGCACGAAAAAGGCTGGGTGATTCGCGCCCTGCGCCCGATGGCTAAATCGGTGGTTGCCGAACTCGGTTCTGATTCAGTGATGCTAGAGCATCTAGAGAATGGTGTTTGGCAAGGTTTAGTGGCGTCCAAAAAAGTGCCAGATTACCGAATTTTGACCGTCTATCCCGACGGCACAGAATGGCGCGTGGATGACCCTTATCGCCACCTTCCTACCGTTGGCGACCTAGACCTTCACCTGATTAGCGAGGGCCGACACGAAGACCTTTGGAACGCGCTGGGTTCACACATTCACGAAGTTAAGGGCGATTTGGGTGTCAGTCAGGGCACGCGCTTTGCCGTATGGGCGCCAAATGCCCAGGCGGTGCGCGTAGTTGGCGATTTCAATAGCTGGAATGGTGTTGCACACTCAATGCGCGTCATGGGCTCGTCTGGCGTCTGGGAGCTATTTATCCCTTCGGTTGGCGAGGGCACCAAATATAAATACGAGATCCTGACTCGAGCAGGCAATTGGATCACCAAGATTGACCCGCTTGCCCAGCACACCGAGGTTCCGCCTGCCACCGCGTCTATCGTGACCGCATCAAAGCACAAGTGGTCAGACACCGACTGGATTACCAAGCGCACCAACCGCGACGCGCTCAAATCTCCGATGTCAATCTATGAGCTTCACGCTGGCTCATGGCGTCAGGGGCTCGACTATCGCAGCCTGGCCGACGAACTGATTCCCTATGTGCAACAGCTGGGCTTCACCCACGTTGAGTTCATGCCATTAGCCGAGCACCCCTACGCGCCATCCTGGGGCTATCAGGTCACCGGCTACTACGCGCCGACCTCGAGATTTGGCTCACCGGACGACCTTAAATACCTCATCGACCGACTGCACCAGGCCGGCATCGGCGTAATTCTTGACTGGGTTCCGGCCCACTTTCCGAAGGACGAATGGGCGCTTGCCAAGTTTGATGGGCAGCCGCTTTATGAGCACGCCGACCCGCGCCGCGGCGAACATCCAGACTGGGGAACTCTGATTTTTGACTTCGGTCGCAATGAGGTCAAGAACTTTCTTGTCGCCAACGCGCTCTATTGGCTAGAAGAGTTTCACATCGACGGTTTGAGGGTCGACGCGGTTGCCTCGATGCTTTATCTGGATTATTCGCGCGAAGGCAACGAATGGTTGCCGAACCAATTTGGTGGCCGCGAAAACTTGGATGCGATTGCCTTCATGCAAGAGGTCAACGCAACGGCTTATCGTCGCAACCCTGGCATCATGATGATCGCCGAAGAGTCGACCAGTTGGGGCGGCGTGAGTTCGCCAACCGACGGCGGTGGCCTTGGTTATGGTTTCAAGTGGAATATGGGCTGGATGAA
>CAIPNT010000103.1 GCA_903866485.1 uncultured Micrococcales bacterium
ACCAGTTTTTTCATTGATGAACGCCTAAAGTGGCTTCGCCGCCAACATGCGCTCCAAGGCAACGCGAGCATCAGCAGCAACCGATTCGTCAACCACGATCTGGTTGACGGTTTCGCCGGCGACCAAACGCTCGAGAACCCAGGCGAGATAGCCAGGATGAATGCGATACATGGTTGAACAAGGGCAAACCACCGGGTCTAGGCAGAAAATGTTGTGCTGCGGATACTGAGCCGCCAAACGCTGCACCATGTTGATCTCGGTGCCGATTGCGAAGGTAGTTGGTTCGGTTGCCGCCGCAACTGCCTTGCGAATGTAGTCGGTTGAGCCGTATTCATCCGAGGCATCAACAACGGCCATTGGCGACTCTGGGTGCACGATGACTCGAACGCCTGGGAACTCGGCACGCGCCTTGTCGATCTGAGCGACGGTGAAGCGCTTGTGCACCGAGCAGAAGCCGTTCCAAAGAATGACCTTGGCGTCGTTTAGCTGCTCGACGGTGTTGCCGCCGAGGTCTTTTCGACCGTGCCAGAGCGGCATCTGGTCAACGCTGATGCCCATCGCCTTGGCGGTGTTGCGGCCCAGGTGCTGGTCAGGAAAAAACAGCACGCGCTGGCCGCGCTCGAATGCCCACTTCAAGACAACTTCGGCGTTCGATGACGTGCAGACGATGCCGCCGTTGCGACCACAGAAGGCCTTTAGGGCCGCCGACGAATTCATGTAGGTAACCGGAATAACCGGTGCGCGACCTTCGGCATCCGGTTCGGTGCCATAGAGGTCGACAAGCTGTTGCCAGCAGTCTTCAACCGAGTCGGCGTCGGCCATGTCGGCCATCGAGCATCCGGCGGCCAGGTTTGGCAAGATTACCTTTTGGTCGGCGTTTGAAAGAATGTCGGCAGTCTCGGCCATGAAGTGCACACCGCAGAACACGATGTGCTCGGCCTCTGGGCGACCCTTGGCTGCAACGGCAAGTTGAAACGAGTCACCTAGATAGTCGGCGTGCTGAACAATCTCTTCGCGTTGATAAAAGTGACCGAGGATTACCACCCTGTCGCCGAGGGTCGCCTTCGCGGCCACAATTCGGTCGTGAAGTTCGGTCTCGGTGGCGGTCTTGTATTCGTCAGGTAGCACACCCTGACGTGGTGAATCGGCCGGGATGACATCTTCGCTAGACGAGCCCGGACCATAGGCCGCCGGGCCGCCGTCGAACTCCCATGGTCCTTTCGCGAGCGAGGTGCTGCAGGTCGAGTCTTTCGACTGACCCTTAACGATTAGCTGAATGCGCTCGTTCACAGATGCTGTTGTCATTTTGTTTCCCCTGCGGTGGTGGTTGCTCGGTAAAGCTTTGGTGGGCGGTGACGCGTGCCGGCGAGGCGCTCGCCGGTTTCTTCTACCGAGCCAGATGACTCGACCATGCGGCGGAAGTTGCCTGGGTCGAGCTCGCGGCCTAGAACCGCTTCGTAGACCTCTCGCAGTTGAGCGAGAGTAAAGGTTGGGCTCAAAAATTCGTGGGCGATGCGGCTGTATTCAATCTTGTTGCGCAGGCGACCCAGCGCATACTGAATGATTTCGTTGTGGTCGAATGCCAGCGCTGGCAGGTCATCGGCCCAAAACCACTGAACGTTTTGGCTTTCGATTGCGCGTTCGGCTTCGTCGGCACCGACCAGTGCCCAATAAACAATCGACACAACGCGGTCGGCAATGTGGCCTCCAGAACGGTCGACGCTGCCAAAGGCATATAACTGCTCTAGATAGCGCGGCTCTAGGCCGGTGGTGTCGCGAAGTGTGTGCGAGGCAGAAGTGGCCAAGTCTTCGTTTGTGTTAAGGGGCCCGCCGGGAAGAGCCCATTGGCCTTCAAAAGGCGCACGGATGCGTCGCACCAGGGGAGTGGCCAGCTGCAGAGAGCCCGAGTCGTTGGGGCGAAGCGTGAGAATAACCGTCGAAACGGCAAGGGTTGGCGTCTCGGCAAAGCTCGCTTTAGCTTGACTCAAGGACCGACCGATCTAAAGAAAGAGTCTGAATGACTCTAAGTAATCTTCATCTTAGTGTCAGAATGACTCAAAGGCAAAACGGCAAAGAAAAACCAGGCCTAAGCCTGGTCGGTATCTCGCTTACTCCTCGCCGATGTCTTCGTACCAAAGGTCGTGGTTTGCCTCGATGAAGTCGCCCATGATCTCGATAAGACCCGGGTCGTTGAGCACGTGGACCTCGGCGCCGTGTTCGGCAACCCAATCCTGGCCGCCCATGAAGTTCTTGTCGTCACCGACGATTACGCGGCCGATGCCAAACTGGCGAATC
>CAIPNT010000104.1 GCA_903866485.1 uncultured Micrococcales bacterium
AGCAACGCCATGTTGATGTCTGTGATTCTTTCTGCGGCTTCGTTGCTCTTGGTGTTTGCGCTGCCAAAGCGCATCCAGTTGCACGGTGCACCGGTGGTGCACTCGGCCGAATAAGTTTTGCCGGCTGGCCGCAAAAATCGGCTAGTTATCTGAAGGGGGCTGTCGCTTTGCGGCGGCCCTCTTTTTTGCAATGCGCTCGAGTTCGCGCTTATCGGCGAGGTCGCTCTCGAATCGGCTGAGAAAGCTTGATGCCACCGAAACCGCAATTACCGACACAAAGACCAGACCCGAAATCATCAGCAAAACGGCGATGAGTCGACCCTCAAGAGTTACCGGATAGTAGTCGCCATAGCCAACGGTGGCCAGGGTCACCACGGCCCACCAAACTGCGTCGCCAAACTGCTTGATGTTGGCCCCCGGTGCTAGGTGTTCGGCCTCATAGACGCCGAGCGAGCAAACATAAAGAAGCAGAGGAAGAATCAGACCCACATAGATGCTGATGCGAGCGGCCAACGACTTGCCAACCCGCGACAAAAAGCCGAGCGCGATCACCACTCGAAACATTCGAAAGGCCCTAAAGAACGGCAAAATCAGTGATGCAAGCTCGATGGCGTTCAGTTTTAGAAACTGCACCTTATTCGCGGTCAAAATGAAGCGACCAACAAAGTCCACGATAAAAATGCCCCAGATGATGTCTGACAACGTCACGAAATCAAACAGGATGACGCTCGTGAAATTGCCGAGCACCTCAATCGAATAGAGGCCTAGATAGACGAGCGCCAGCACCGCCAACGGAATCGTTGACCAGCGCTCCCAAACGTGCACGGCATGTTCTGCTTTGGTTTCAGTCATGCCACTAATCTATCGGGCGACTGTTTCGTCAAGATGTCGCACCCCTTGCCTACACTTTAAAGGTGGCGCCGCTTGGCGCATTCGAGGGGTGGCAAGATGCATCAGGTTAGCGATCAACTCTGGTCGTTCAATACGCGAGATTTGATGCGCGCATCCAGTTGTGAGCACTGCACCGCCATTTCTATTGCCCGCACGCTTGGGGTTTCGAGCGTGCTCGAAAAGATTGCGCCATACAAGGTTGATGGCGAAAAGACCCTGGCCATGAAATATGGCGACAAGTTCGAGGCCTCACTGCAAGACGAGCTGGTTGGGTCGATGGGCGCAGAGTTTGTGCGGCGTCCGGCCATTGACGGTGACATCGAGCAAACCATCCAACTGATGGCCGCCGGCACACCGGTTATCTACCAGGGTGGGCTTGAACGCATCCTCGATAAGACTCGCTTTTATGGCAAGCCCGACTTTTTGGTGCGCGCCGACTATCAGCTAACTTTTGTGAACGGCAAGCTGACCGCATTGCCTAACCCAGATTTTGCTCAGCCCGATGCATCGGGTGCTGCCTCCGGCTATACGGTTTGGGATGCCAAATATTCGAGCAAAACCAAGCCAGCCTATTTGCTGCAGGTGGCCATCTATATAGACGTGCTCGAGCAAATTGGCTTCAAAGCCGAGGGCGCCAAGCACGGCATCATTTTGGGCAGCCGCAAAACCGACTCATTTGAAGAGATCGAGATTGTGCCGGCTATGAAGATGGCTCGACGCGACTTGATGACTCGCATCGACCAGGCGCTTGATGCGCGCGAGGCCGGCGACCTGTCAACTTTTGAGGCCGATGCCCTTTTGTGGCACTGCCCCACAAAAGACGGTTGCAGCATCTGCGAATATCCAGATTTGTGCAAGGCCGATCGATTGGCAACCGACGACTTGGTGCAGATTGCAGGCATCACGCAGGCGCAAATCGCCAAGCTGCGCACCACCTCAATAACCACTATGAGAGGGTTGGCCGCCGCGGGCGATCAACTGCTGCCGGCAAAATTTGCCCCCGAGGCCTTTGCCAAATTGCGTCGCCAAGCAATCGAGCGAGTTCGGTCGCTTGATTCGGGCGAACCCACCCACGTCGCCTTAGACAAACCAGAAATCGCCTTTCTGCCAAAGCGGTCGAAGAACGACATCTTCTTTGACATGGAGGGATTTCCATATTTCATCGAGGGTGGCGGCCTCGAATACCTTTTTGGCAACTGGGATTGGAACGACCAGTTCACCGAGTTTTGGGCCCACGATCGAGTGCAAGAAAAACAGGCGTTCATCGACTTTGTCACCTGGGCGGTGGGGCAAATGCAAGACGACCCATCCGCGCACATTTATCACTATGCCAGCTATGAAAACTCTGCACTGGTGCGCCTATCGGTGCGCTTTGGTGTGATGGAGGCCGAGGTGCGCTGGTTGCAGCAAAATCAAAAACTGGTTGACCTCTATGACTTTGTGCGCAACTCGATCGTGGTTGGTGAAGAGAGTTATTCAATCAAGAAGCTCGAGCGCCACTATGGCTTCAAGCGTGCCAGTGATGTGCAGAACGCCAACGCCAGCATTGACGAATATGACCTTTGGCGCGAGCTAGAGTTGGCGGCAAATGACCAATCGGCGCCGGCCGAAGACCGAGCCGCAGCGCGCAAGCAGGCCGACGAGGTTTTTGCGGCGCTGCGCGAATACAACATCGACGATGTCAAGTCGACCCGGGCACTTTATGAGTGGCTTGAGGGCATGGATGGTGCCACAGCCAAAGCCGGCGAGCCATTGCTGATTGATGAAGAAGAGCCGGGCTCAGGCCGCTCGACAAAGTCGCAGCAAGAGTTTGAGCGTTTGCAAGAGCGCACCGCAGAGCTATTTGCCAAGGTTGCCGATTGGCAATTTGGTTTAGATGCACAGGCTGATCAGCGAGCTCTGGTTTGGCTGGCGTTGACCCACTCGATTCTGTTTTACAAACGCGAAGAGGTCATGTTTTGGGCCGACCTAAACATTCGCACTCAAGCCGACGACGCGACCATCGAAGAAGACCGCAAGGCCGCCGCGCTATTCAATGTGGTCGAACTCGACCGCGAATTCAAACCAAAGCAAGATGGCACCCCGCGGCACATCATCCGTTATGCAGCCGAGATTGCCCAAGAAGATCTTTATGAGCCGGCTTCGGGTGACGAAATCATGGTGCGTTATCAAGATGGCACACGGTTTAAGAAGCGCGATTTTGGCAAGGTCAGCGCCGTTGCCGGCAACCAAATCGAGTTCACTCGAGAGGCCCCCGAAGGCGCCGAAGATTTCAAGCCAGATGTCATTCTTGAATACAAATTCTTCAACACCAAGAGCAAACAGCGCACCCTCGAAGACATCGCCACCGAGATTATGAGCCTGTGGGGTGACCCGCGCAACGAGGCCCCAACCTCACACCCGATTCTCGACCTGTTGCTGCGTCGCACTCCCCGACTGGTTGGTGGTGGGGCGCTTCCTCAGGCCGATACTTCCGACTTTTTGCCAGCTGTTATCGAGGCGACCTCAAAGCTCGATGGTTCAGTGCTTTGCATTCAAGGCCCACCGGGTTCGGGCAAAACCTATCTGGCTTCGCGCACAATTGCCAAGCTGGTGGCCGACGGCAAACGCGTTGCTATCGTGGCCAACTCGCACTCAGCGGTTGAAAACGTGCTCGAAGCTTGCATGCAAGCTGGCATGCCCAAGCACCAAGTGCTCAAGGCAAACCAAACCGGTGACACCAGTGAAAAACCTTGGGACTATAAAAAGTCGAAAGGTGCGGTCGTCACCGCGCGCAAAAAGTTGATCGCCGAAGGCGAAGGTTATGTCATCGCCGACACCAGCTTTGGCATGTGCAATGCCGACATTCAGCAGGTGCGTTTCGACTACCTCTTCATAGACGAGGCCGCTCAGTTTTCACTGGTAGACGCCATCGCCGCCAGCTGGATAGCCGACAACCTCGTGTTGCTCGGCGACCCGCAACAGTTGCCGCAGGTGGTGCAGGCGGTTCATCCGGGTGGTGTTGCCAACTCGGCACTCGGGCACTACATGGGCGATCATCCGACCCTGCCAAAAGACATGGGCTATTTCATTGAGGTGACCCGTCGACTGCATCCCGATGTGAATCGCGCGATAAGTTGGCTCAGCTATGAGGGCAAACTCAAGGCGCACAGCAGCACCAGCGATTATTTTGTTGCCGGATACAAAACCGGAATCACCCAAGTTGCCGTCGAACACGAAGGCAACGTCAGCCGCTCTGACGAAGAGGTTGCCGTCGTGCTAGACCTGGTTAGGCAACACACTCGCGAAATTTCACAGGATGAGATTCTCGTGGTGGCGCCATACAACGCGCAGGTTGATGCTTTGAAAACCGCGTTGACCGAGGCCGGCTTTGACCAAGTGATGGTTGGCACAGTCGACAAGTTTCAGGGTCGTGAGGGCCTGGTGGTCATCTACAGCTTCGCGGCTTCATCGGCCAACGATGCGCCGAGAGGGCTAGAATTTTTGCTCGACCGCAACCGACTAAACGTGGCAATCAGTCGCGCCAAGGCCCACTGTTATTTAGTGCACGGCACCGGTCTGCTGCGCAGTCGCTTCAAAAACGTTGAAGAGCTCAAGTGTGCCAGCCGCTTGGCCGGCATCCTCGAGTTTGCCAACTAGGTCGGCTTTCGGGCTAGAACCTTGTCTAAGGGGGCACCAAGTTTGTTCTCTAAAAACATTTGATTTGGGGGACAAATTGGGTCTAGCGCTTTCTCTTTTATTCGTTTATTTCGCTTTTCTGACCGCTGTAGTTTGGTTGTGGATTTTAGCCGCACGCGCCATTGCCTCGGCAGCTTTTAGAAAAGGGCGCTCTTACCGTTCTTTCTTTTGGTTGACATTTGCACTTAGCCCATTGTTGTTGGCGCTGATCGTTGCAACGCTGCCATTCGATGCAAGTGACCCAGCTCATCCAAATAACATTCGCATCAATTCGCCTGAGCT
>CAIPNT010000105.1 GCA_903866485.1 uncultured Micrococcales bacterium
CGAATATCTCGAAAAGATTCTGCTCGAAACCCGCGCCAAGATTCGTTGGCGCTACATTCGCCAGTTGGCGACCGTGATTTTGATAGTCGCAGCGGTTGCTGCCGCAGTCATCGGCATCTACAACTGGAGTCAAAACCGCTATTACGTCGCCGATCACGATGGTCACGTCACCATCTATAAGGGCATCCGTGAGTCACTCGGCCCATTCAAGTTTTCGGTGGTCTATCAAGAGACTCAAATAACCATCGATCAACTGCCCGAATATCAGCGCTACCTGGTCGAGAGGTCAATCACCGCCACCAACCTCAAGGATGCCAATCGCATCCTTGGCGAGCTAACCAAGGCGGTGTCGAAAAAATGAGTTTCAGCAACTTAACCAGCACCATCAACCTGCCGAAGATTTTGCGTGTGATTCCGCGCAACCGCAACATTGAGGCTTGGCTGCTCGTTTTTGCACTCGGTCTTTTTGCATTCGAACTGTGCCAGATTCAGCTGTCGGTGTTGCAAATTTTGCGACCAGATTTTTGGCTGTATTTCTTGCCGTTCTCTATAGCCGTTGTTGCGATCCACCTGGTTTTGCGAATGCGGGCCAGCGAGGCCGACTCGCTAATCCTGCCCATTGGTGTTGTCTTGAACAGTCTTGGCATCGCCGAAATCTATCGCCTCGACCTGCACACGGTTGCAGTCAAGGGCACCGAGTTGTTTGCCGGCAAGCAGATTGCCTGGACCTGCCTCGCAATCGCCATGGCTGCAGTCGTTGTCATCTTTGTGCCAAGTCACCTGTTTCTGCGTCGCTATGTTTATGTCTCGATGGTTGTCGGCATCGGCCTTTTGCTGTCGCCAATGCTGCCGTTCATCGGCAAAAGCATCAATGGTGCCCGACTTTGGATTGGCATTGCCGGGTTCACATTTCAACCCGGTGAGCTTGCCAAGATTGCCCTGACAGTGTTCTTTGCCGGCTACCTGGTGACGCGTCGCGAGTCGCTCGCCATTGTCGGCCGCAAGATTTTCGGCATCCGCATTCCGCGAGCGCGCGAGCTCGGCCCAATCATCAGCATCTGGGTTGCCAGCCTCTTGGTTTTAGTGCTGCAGCACGATCTGGGCACCTCGCTGCTCTATTTCGGCCTGTTCATCGTCTTGATTTATGTGGCTACCGGCCGCTCGATCTATGTTGTGGTTGGTCTCACGATGTTCTTTTCTGGCGCTTTGGTTGCCAGCCGAGTTGCCGACTATGTCACCAAGCGCTTCGATGCCTGGTTGAACCCGTTTGACCAAAAGCACTACGACGCCATCGGCGGCAGCTACCAGCTGGTGCAAGGCATCTTCGGTTTGGCCCACGGCAACCTACTTGGGGCGGGCCTCGGCGGAGGACTACCTCAGTTGGTGCCGCTTGCCGAAAGCGACTTCATCATTGCTTCACTCGGCGAAGAACTTGGCCTCATTGGCATGTTCGCCATCCTGGGTCTCTATCTTTTGCTCGTTGCTCGCGGCGTTCGCATCGCCTTCAACCACAACGACGATTTCTCAAAACTGCTTGCGGTTGGACTTTCGTTTGTTATCGCGCTGCAGTGCTTCATCGTTATCGGCGGCGTCACCCGCGTGGTGCCACTAACCGGTCTTACAACGCCACTTTTGGCTGCCGGTGGTTCATCGCTGATCGCAAACTGGATCATCATCGGTGTGCTGTTGCGCATCAGTGATTCGGTTGCCAGCGGCCAACGCTCGATTGCGGCGGTGAACTGATGCAGCGCGAACTTCGACGAATTAGCATCGTCATCTTTTTGATGTTCATCACATTGTTTGTGGCCACCACTTCAATTCAGATGGTGCAGGCAGACGCTCTAGGTCAAGACCCGCGCAACGTGCGCTCGGTCTATGACAGCTATCAGAAGCAACGCGGTTCGATTCTGGTCGATGGCCAACCAATTGCCATTTCAAAACCCTCGGATGACGTCTATCACTATTTGCGCACCTATTCAGATCCGATGTATTCGGCACTCACCGGCTTCTTCAGCAACTATCAGGGTGCGACCGGCCTAGAGTCGGCGATGAACTCTTACCTAACCGGGCAAAACTCGGCTCAGTTCTTTGAGCAAATCAGCGCGTTGTTCTCAGGCAATCCGGTGACCGGCGCCTCGGTGCAGTTGACCATTGACCCGGCGGTTCAAAAGGTTGCTTACGATGCACTCGGCAACCTAACCGGAGCCGTAGTCGCGATTGACCCGACCACCGGAAACATTTTGGCGATGGTGTCTACACCAGGCTTCGACGCCAATAAGCTGGCCGTTCACGATGGCGTTCAGTCGACTAACAACTATAACGTCCTGCTAAGCGACAAGGGCGAGCCGCTAAAGAACCGCGCCGTCACCGAGCTGTTTGCCCCGGGATCGGTGTTCAAAATTATCGTGGCCAGCGCCGCACTCGAAAGCGGCAAATTCACACCAGACAGCACCCTGCCAAACCCGGTCAAGTTTCAGCTGCCGGGCACCAACACCTTTGTGCAAAATTCTGGTGAAGGCAAATGCGGCGGCAAGGCTACCGTTTCAATCGCAGACGCCCTGCGCTTCTCGTGCAACGTTCCAATGGCTCAGCTAGGCATCATGCTTGGTCAAGATGCCATTCGAGCAGAGGCAGAGAAGTTTGGTTTCGACAAGTCAATCAAGATTCCGCTACCGGTCACCCCAAGCAACTACCCAACCGGCATGGATCCGGCCCAAACGGGTCTTTCGGCATTCGGGCAGTTTGACGACCGAGTCACACCGCTGCAGATTGCCATGGTTTCGGCAGCGATCGCAAACCACGGTGTTTTGATGAAGCCAAACCTCATCCAGTCGGTTTTGTCATCAAACCTCGCGGTCTTGAGCCAACCGACCCCGAGCGTTTTTTCGAATGTCATGGATAGCACCACCGCCGGAAAGGTGCGCGACATGATGATTGGCGCGGTTGCCCGCGGTGTTAGCTCGAACGGTCAGATTCCTGGAATTTCGGTGGCCGGCAAAACCGGAACTGCCCAAAACGGTGTCGGCGCACCATACACGCTTTGGTTCACGGGTTTCGCCCCAGCCAACGACCCTAAGGTTGCGGTTGCAGTGGTGGTTGCAAATGGTGGAGGCATGGGTCAGTCTGGCCGCGGCAACTCGTTAGCCGCACCAATCGCCCGCAAGGTCATGGAGGCGGTGTTGCGCAAGTGACTCCTGAAGAAGGCAAGCTATACGGTGGCCGATACAAACTAATCAGTCGCATTGCCATCGGTGGCATGGGCGAGGTTTGGAAGGCCGAAGATGAAGTCATCCTGCGCGATGTTGCCATCAAGATTTTGAAGCAAGAGTACATGAGCGACCCCAGCTTCATCGAGCGCTTTCGCATTGAGGCCAAGCACGCCGCCATGGTCAACCACGAGGGCATTGCCAACGTTTATGACTATGGCGAGGATGCCGGCTCGGCCTACCTGGTGATGGAATATGTGCCCGGAGATTCGCTCGCGCGCATCCTCGAACGCGACAAGATTCTGCCTGAGAGCACCGTGATGGACATCGTGGCGCAAACCGCTCGAGCACTGTATGAAGCTCACGAGGCCGGTTTGGTGCACCGAGACGTCAAGCCGGGCAACCTGCTGATCACTCCAGAGGGCCGCGTCAAGATCACCGACTTCGGCATCGCCCGCGTTGCCGACCAGGTTGGCCTAACCGCGACCGGCCAGGTCATGGGCACAGTGCAATACCTGTCTCCTGAGCAGGCCACCGGCAAGCCGGCGACACCATCAACCGACATTTATTCGCTCGGCATTGTGGCCTACGAAGCGCTAGCCGGCAAACGCCCATTCACGGGCGACAGCCAAATGATGATCGCAATGGCGCAAATCAACGACCTGCCGCCGGCCCTGCCCGAAGAGCTAGATCAGCGGGTGCGCTCACTTGTGATGTCTTGCCTCAGCAAAAAGGCAGACAAACGCCCCGAAAATGCTTTGGTTTTGGCTCAGCGCGCCGAGGCCCTTCTGCCAACCGCGCCTCGCTCATCGGCGGCCACCGAGCTGCTGCAAACCATCAAACCGGTAAGCGATAAAACCACCGAGATCGCCACCCAGCTAGACACCGCCCCGGCACCAACCCAGCCGGTGGTTTGGCCATGGGTTGCGGTGATCGTGGTTCTTGGGCTAACCGCCATCTCGGTTGTGGTGGCCATCATCATCGGCTCAATGCAGCCGGTGCCCGTGCCAACCCCAAGCCAAAGCGCTTCGATTTCAAACTCATCCGGTTCAACTTCGAGCCCAACCGGCTCGGCCACCGTCACCGTGTTGTTGTCTGACATAAACGGTTATCAGGTTGCCGATGTGCTCACCAAACTGGTGGCGCTTGGGCTTCAGGTTGACGCAACTCCAGGCACGATTGTCGGGCAGGATGACCCCAAGGCCATGACCGTCTATGACGCGTCGCCGCTGGGAACAATGCCGGCCGGGTCACACATCAAGGTCTTCTACTATGTGACCGAAAATGGCAACCCGAGCGACAGCCCAACGCCGAGCCCAACTCAATAGTTTCTGAGGCAAAACTCAGACTCAATAAGTAGACTGAGAAACCGATTCGAAGACGAAAGTAGAGCAGCACTTGTCTGATAACCAACGCGTGATCGCAGGCCGTTACGAGGTAGGAAACCTCATTGGTCGTGGCGGTATGGCCGACGTCTATGAGGGTGTCGACACCCGCTTGGGTCGCACCGTTGCAATCAAGCTGCTCAAAGCCGACTTGGCTAACGACCCAAACTTCGAATCACGCTTCCGCCAAGAGGCTCAGGCCTCTGCTCGCATGGCTCACCCAACTATCGTTCGCGTCTATGACGCCGGCGAAGATGTCACCGTCGACTCAAACGGCAACACCAACCGCCACCCATTTATCGTCATGGAGTTTGTCAAGGGCAAACTGCTTCGCGAGCTGCTTCACGAACGCCCACTCACCTTTGCCGAGGCAATCGATTTCGAAACCGGTGTTCTAACCGCGCTCGAATTCTCACACCGTGCCGGCATCGTGCACCGTGACATCAAGTCGGCGAACGTAATGATCACCGAGTCGGGCCAGGTCAAGGTCATGGATTTCGGCATTGCCCGCGCCATCTCTGAAAACTCGGCAACCGTAGCCCACACCTCTGGCATCGTCGGCACCGCACAATACTTCTCACCCGAGCAGGCTCGAGGCGAGTCAGTTGATGCTCGCACCGACCTCTATTCGGCCGGTGTCTTGCTCTATGAAATGCTTGCCGGTCGCCCGCCATTCAAGGGCGAGTCAGCCGTTTCGGTGGCCTACCAGCACGTCAGCGAGGCAGTGGTCGCTCCTTCGCAATACAACCCAACGATTGGTGCAGAGCTAGATGCGGTTGTGTTGCACGCCCTGGCCAAAGATCGCAACGATCGCTTTCAAAGCGCCGAAGAGTTTCGCGAGCACCTGCTGGCCGCTTACGCCATCCAACTTGAAAATGCCACGGATGAAGCCCCGGCTCACGCCCTAACCTTTGAGCCAGAGCCAGAGATCGAGACTCCAGTTATCGACCTAGAGGCCGAGGCAGTCGCCGAGCCGGCCGTCGAAGAACCTGCCGCCGAAACCCAGGTTCTTGGTGAAGGTTTCGATGAGTTTGCCGCTCTCTTGACCTCTGCCGGTGCTCAGCAAGTTGCGGCTGCCGACATTCCACAGATTCCAACCGAAGAACTTGCCTCAACCCCAACTGCTGTGTTTGAACAGCCAGCCGTGCCGGCTTCTGTTGTAGAGGCGCCGGTTGTGCCAGCGGCAGCCGCGCCGACGCCATCCGTGTCGGCTGCCCAGGTTTCTGAGCCAACCACAAACCCTTTTGCCGAGCTGGGCGTCGAGTTGCCAACCGCGGCTCAACCAACCATCAAATACATCCAGAGTGAAAAGCCGAAGGCTGGCTTGCTCTGGGGCGCCGGTGCGGCGGTTGCCGTTGTCATCGTTGGCATCGTGGTCTGGCTTCTAACCATGGGCGGCCTCAACCTAAACATCACCCCTGGTTCGGCTGGCATTGCCGTTGCCGATGTTGTTGGCAAGAGCTACACCGATGGCTACAACGCCCTAACCGGCGAACACCTTTTGGTGGTAAAGACCTACCAGAACAGTGACACCGTGCCGCTCGACACCATCATCAGCACCGACCCGGTGGCTGGCACCAAGGTTCCTGACAACACATCAATCACCGTGTTTGTCTCTTCGGGCAAAAACAGTGTCACCGTTCCGGGCACTCTAACCGGCATGACCGAGAGCGAAGCCACCGCAGCACTGCAAGCAGCTGGCCTAACCCTTGGCACCATAACCCAAGCCAACAGCGCAACAGTTTCGGCAGGCGACGTTATCTCGAGTGACCCAATGGCTAACTCAAGCGTTGCTCAGGGCACCGCGGTCAATCTTGTGATTTCAAACGGTCAAGTCACGGTTCCTGATGTAACCAACCTGTCAATCTCTGACGCGCAGAGCAAGCTCACCTCGCCAGAAGTTGGCCTAACCGTCAGCATCCAGGCTCAGGGTGGCACTTGCCCGGCCGGCAAAGTTCAGGGCACAACGGTTATTCAGCAGTCGATTCCGGCTGGCCCAGCACCTCAGGGCAGCTCGGTCATTCTGTATGTTGCCTGCAACTAAAGTTTGACCAGCGGCGAAAGCGACTTTGCACGTTCGGCGGCGCCGGCAAGCCCGATTGACTCTAACCAGTTGCCCAGCATCTGATAGCCACCCTCGGTAAGCACCGACTCCGGGTGAAATTGAACACCATAAATCGGCAGGCTCTTGTGCTGAAGTGCCATTATCACGCCACCCTTTGAGTTGGCGCCAGGGATGGTTCGCGCAGTAACCACCAAGTCGTCGGGAACGGTCGAATCAACCACGGCAAGCGAGTGATAGCGAGTGGCGGTGAATGGCTGGGGCACATCCTTGAAAACCAACGACTGATCGTGCTTAACCTCTGAGGTCTTGCCGTGCATTAGTTCTTCGGCGCTGGTGACGGTTGCTCCCATCGCCTCGGCGATTGCCTGATGGCCAAGGCACACACCAAAGATTGGTTTGCCGGTCTGTAGGGCAAGTTTTACGGTTGCAATGCTTAGTCCAGCTTCGGCGGGAGTGCCCGGACCCGGGCTCAGCAATACCGCGTCATAGTTGGCCAACAGCGCAGGCAGCTCGGCCTCAGACACCACATCGTTGCGCAAAACCTCGGTCTCTGCGCCAAGCTGCTGCAAATAACCGTTCAGCGTATAAACGAAGCTGTCGTAGTTGTCGAGAACCAAAATCTTTGTCATGTTGTTTTAAGCCTACCGTTAGCGCGGATGACGCTAGAATTACGGCATGCCTGAATCATCATCACGAAAGAAGCCTGCCAAGGTTTCAAAGCCTCGCGCGCCAAAGTTGCCAACCGAGAACACCGAAGAGCTGCCTAACCCGGTCTGGTTCAAGCCAGTCATGTTCGGCTTCATGATTGTGGGCTTGGTCTGGATCATCACCTACTATGTGTCTAGCGCACAGTTCCCACTGGGTGCAGGCACTCCTTGGAACCTACAGAACTGGAACATCTTAATCGGCTTCGGTGTTGCCATGGTCGGCTTCATGATGTCAACCCGCTGGAAGTAATCCACTAAAAACTTCAAAAACCGCCTCGGTTGCAGTTCGCAATCGGGGCGGTTTATTTTTGCACGGATGGCTTTGCCGCATCCAAGCTGTTTGACCTTACAGGCCAAGCATCCCGGTTCTGAATGCGGTCAAGAAACCAAGAACGGCAACAATCGCACTCACCGAAATCCATCGGGCTTGGGTTTGAGAGGGGTTGCGAGTGCCCGAATAGACCAGTGCTATTGCGCCACCGGTAACCAGACCACCGACGTGTGCCTGCCAGCTGACCCCGGCAACAAAGAAACCGAACATCAAGTTGACCGCGATTAGACCAAGCACCTGACTCGTGTTCTGGCCGATAGATCGAAGAATGACAAAGTAGGCGGCCATCAAACCAAAGATGGCACCGGATGCGCCGAGCACCCAACCGTCGGCTGGGGCTAACCAAAGCACGCCAACCGATGATCCAAACAGAGAAACAAAATAGAG
>CAIPNT010000106.1 GCA_903866485.1 uncultured Micrococcales bacterium
TGCCAAACCATACGGGCATGTGGACGACCTGCGAATTGACCCATGACGTGATATTGATACCAGATCGAATAAAGCACGAAAAAACCGAGCAGGTATGAAAAGAACACCGGCCACTGCTGCGCCAAAGCCAGAGTGAGATTTGTTGAGGTTGTGGTTTTGCTGACCACCGAAATCAAGTCAAAACCCAGAAGAGTGAGAGCAATCGAAAATATGCCGTCGCTGAGTGCGTCGATTCTCGAGTGTTCGATGTGTGCAAACCTGGCGCCCATCTAACCCCTTTCGCTTGCCTAGAGCGTAGCTTCGCGAGGTTGAGGTTGCCCCTGTCATGTTGCCTAAAGCGAACTTGCCAGTTATTTCAGTTTGAAGAATGTGATGTTAGACGCATCAAAGTGATCGACGTGATCGATCTTGTAGTTCCGCAACATCCAGTCTGGAATCTGACTCTCAATTGGCATCGTGTCAACCGAATCTGTGACCAGCGCGATTGTAGGCATCAGCTTTGTTGGCTTTGGAGCTTCCTTCTCATTCGAGTGAATTCCAAACAGCGTGTTTGATTTGGCGCCGGTCTCGATCAAGCTCAAATCAACTCGACCCAACAGATATCCAACCCGGTAGGAGTCCATCATTATTTGCACTTCAGCCGAGTTTCGAGTGCGCCAATCAGGAAGCAATATGCCATCACCGGGCTTGGTATGTGCTGCGATGTCTTGCACTTCTGGCATCCAGGCTGGGCCGTGAGCGTGAGCCGAGCGTGAAGAATCTAGGCTCATGAAGCCCAACCAAAGCACGAGCGCTGCAACCAAGATGCGCAACCACACAAAACGCAACTTGTGAATGGCGACGCTGGCGATGATTGCTGTGGCCGGCGTGGTGAAAGTCAGATAGTGCTCAACGAAATATGGGTGCAGGGCGTATGAGGCCGCGATCAGAGCAGCTGATGGCAAGACACCCCACATTAAGCCCAGCTCGACCAGGTCGTTTAGGTTATCGTGCCTATTGGAGCGACGGTTGAAAATGTAAACAACCAAGACCACGACTGAAAGCAGGATGAAGGTTGCGGCGAGCCAAAACTGACCGTTGAAGTTAACCTGAATGATCGCCAGATAGAGGTATGTGGCCAGCGGCTTGACCTTGATCCAAGAAACCTGACCGCGCTCTTGATAACCCCAATAAAAAACAGGGGATGCTGCCATCAGCGCCAGAGCCCAAGCGCCAAAGAGTTGCCAAAGCTGTTTGCGATTTTTGAGCAGCAAATAGACCGCATGCGGCACAGCAATAAGCATCGAGAACATGAACACGTATGTCGATGCGGCTGCCACAACGGCATAAATCGACCAGGTCAGCCACCCACTGCGCTTGCTTTGCAATGCCCAGACCAAAATCAGAGTTAGTGCCACTGCCATGGTGGCGGTAAGGGCATTAGAACGGCTCTCGCTTGATGCAAAATGGGTGCGCGGCAGCACAAGGTAGAGCAGTGAGGCAATGACCGCAACCGAATAGCTGCCGTTCAACTTGCGCACCAAAACATAGAGCAGCGCACAGGTTAGCCCAACTGCCAGCAGGCTCGGAAGGCGCATCCAGAGCACCGAAAAGCCAAAAATGTTGGTCCAGAAATGCATCAAGCCGTAATAGGTTGCGTGCACCACGTCGATTTTGGTTGCCATGCCCAGCAGCGCCGAGATAGGTCGATTCGCTCCGGCCAAAGTAGCCGCTTCATCTTGCCAAAAGCTTGGCACCAGAATCTTGAACGACATTGCCAGTGCGCCAACAACGAAAAGCAGATATGGAGCCAGTCGCTCAACGACGGTTTTGATTCTCAATTGGCTATTTTCTTCTAAGTTGCGGGGCCTTCACCCCCAACTTTATGAACTTAGCCTGAGTAAACCCTGAAAGGCTCAATCAGAGTGGAAGGTTGACTATCTTGCAACGAATCGGCAAATCTTCATTTAGCGACTCAATAGCGCAGACACGGTGATAACCATCGGCAATGATCAGCGGCACATCCTGGTTTGCGATTCCACGCACCAATAAAACCGGTGAGTAGGGGGCGCTATCTTGAATCTTTTTGAGGTTGTGCTTCACATGGTGATTGTCAACGGGCAACATCGGCAACCTTGAAGCGCGCAAAATATCTTTGGCTTTAAACTCAACCACCGGTGCCGACATAAGTGCCGTCACTGCCGATTTTGCCTTTGACGAACGCAGCAGCAGCGACAAATAGTCTCGGGCGGCCGCATAGTCGTGCTCTTCTGGCGTGGTCATCCAGTTGATTGTGCTCATGAGCAAATGATAGGGGGCAAATAGACTGTTAGTCGACCACCTCAAGGAGCCAAATGCAGTCATTGCAAAACTTTGATCGAGACTTTGTTTTCAACTTCAAAGAGAGTTTTGACCTGCAGTTAGAGGCAATGGATGCGGCGGCAATGACCCCGCTGCAACAACGCTATTTTCTTCGCAACCTCTTGATTGCGCTAGAACTGCATTTTGTGAGTCGAGATACGAGTGCCGAAATCGATGGTGGATCGCTTCAAGAACTTCGAGATGCGGCTCAACTGATGCTTCACGATGCCAAGGCTGAGGTTGCCAGAGCCTACCTTGAAGAGCTTGCCGAGGGCGTCTTTGCAGAGATTTTGAACGGGTTCAGTGCCTAAAATCGGGCGCCCAAGTATTTGAGCGCGTTAAGAGTGATTTGCTGAACTGTCTTGTCGCCGGCAACGATTGCGGCGGTCCATCCAATTGAGCCAGCGGTAAACACCTTGCCTTCGCCAAACTTGCTTTCGATCAGAACACCGGCTCGCCAGTGTCTGCGGTGACCCTCAGCGCGCGGATTTACCCACACGGTGGCTAGCGGCGTGAGGGTTTTGTTGCCTATCTTGTTCAAAAATTTAGGTTCGATTGCTCCGGATGCTGTCTCTGGCACCGCGTCGACCTCGATGCTCATAACGTGACTTTCAACTCCAAAGAATTGACCTGATTTCAGCCCGGTTGATGCAAAGAGTGGGTTGCTGGCGTCGCTTACCTTCATTCCCTCTAGCATTGTCGAAACGTTAGTTGCGCTGATCGAAGCCCTAAGGCCATCTTTGCGCAAGAGTCTCAAGGTTTGCGGTTTGACCGCGATTGGTGTCGGTGACCTTTTGTTGAATGGCATGCCTAGGTATTCGGCGCCGATGAGTGCCGACGAAGTGGTGTCTCCGGGCATATCGCCCCATCGCGATGTGGCTGGATGCTCAGGGCTTGTCGGGTCGAAGCCAATCACCAAGCCGTTGCGAACCAGTTTGCGATAACCGGTGTTGCCCGAGAGGTTTAGCAGTGAGCTTCCTGTGGCTACCGCTGATTCAATCGAAGTCTTGATTTCGGCGGTCCAATATTCGTCGTGCCCATAGAGCACCAGGGTCTTATAGGTGCCGAGGTCATATTCGTGTTCATCAAGCTGGCTCTGCGCAATCACGTCAACGTTGCCAACGTGTTCGCGCAAAAAGTTAATCGGATTGTTGAACGGAAACACCTGTGGGGCAACCGGATAGTGCTTCGGGTCTCCGGCAACATTGAAGGACAGTGGGCGTAATAGATTGAGCTTGCGATCAGAGAAGTTTGCCGTCTTCTCTCCGACAGCGTCGAAATAGAAACTGCCATTCTTAACCAGGTCGTATGCCTGCCAGGTGTAGTCGGGAACAATAACTGCCATAGATGCCATCGGATGCGTGTCTGGCTTGGCGCTGATCACGAGCAGGGCCTTCGATTCACCCGAGTTCCAACTGGCCACATAAATTCCAGATTTTGTGTCTTCAGGCGGTTGCCACTCTGTGCAGTGACCAGGGTCAACCCAACTGTCTTGAGAAGTCGACGGAGCACTCAGAGTTTTGGCCGAATACAGACAAGCTTTCTGATTTGGCACATCCCAGGTTGCGATGGCGTTGAAATCGGTTGAATCAACGGTTGGCTGACTCAGGGTCACTTTTGGTGCCGGCTCGCCGGCCGAGCTTGGCTGGCTCGAAAGGGTGCTAAAAATTAGGGCTAATCCAAGCGCTGTCGCGAGGGTCTTGAGGCCATTAATTTTCATGGCTTTCATTTTCTGTCTAGAGTCTGTGAGAAGCCTGAAACTTATTGCTGACAATCGCCAGTGAGTCGCCGACCAAAGGCCGCTTTGAGTGCGGTTGTGCGCCTAAAGTTAGAGCATGACCATTGTTGCCAGCACCAAAGGCGTTACCAACTTCAACGAGGTGCTGACGAGAGTCAAAGCCGCAGGCCTTCTAGCCAAAAAACCAAGTTTTTACCTAATTCGACTAGCAGTGATTTCGGCGCTTGCTGCAGGCCTTTGGACGGGTGGAGCCTTCATCGGTCAAGCATTCAACGCCGACCGAGTTTGGATTATCGCGGGCTTTGCAGTTGCCGGTTTGCTCGGCGTGCTTTCTGCCCAGTATGGCTTCATCGCGCACGAGGCAGCCCACCGTCAGGTGTTTCGCTCTAACAAGGCCAACGACTGGCTGGGGTTGATTCTTGCCAACCTGTTTGCCGGCCTTAGCTATGGTTTCTGGATGAAAAAGCACAACCAGCACCACAAGGTGCCCAACCAGATCGGCGCCGACCCAGACATCGCCATCAGAATCTTGAGTTTCACGCCAGAGTCACGCAACGAAAAGCGTGGCCTAGAGCGCTGGCTAAGCGAGCGCCAGGGTTACCTGTTTCCGTTTTTGCTTTTTCTAACCGGGTTCGACTTGCTGCTTGACTCTTTTGCTGGTTTGGTTCGCAAAGACAAGCCGCTAAAAACCAGACTTCTTGAGTTTTCGCTAATGGCCGTTCGACAGGCTGCGCCATACGTGGCCATGGGATTCATCTTTGGCTGGTTGTGGGCGATCGGTTTGTGGTTGTTTCAGATGATGATCTTTGGTTTCTTTATGGGAGCGGCCTTTGCGCCAAACCACAAGGGCATGCCATTGGTGCCAAAAGACGCCAAACTCGATTTCTTTTCAAGACAGGTGCTGACCAGCCGAAACATCCGTGGCAGCTGGCTAAAAGACAACCTTATGGGTGGTTTGAA
>CAIPNT010000107.1 GCA_903866485.1 uncultured Micrococcales bacterium
ACCCACGGTAGCTATTAACTACGACAGTTTTCAAGACTGTTCCGTTCGGCCGCTCCGGCACGCTTCCGTGTGAACAACTTTACACGATATTGTGCGTGAACAAAATGCCTTCGAATGCAGCAAGCACCTGTGCCACGCCGTCATCTTCAACCGAGGCGGTCACCGCGGTTGCCGCAGCCTTCACCTCATCTGGGCCTTGCCCCATGGCAAATGCCAAACCGCCACCTGAGCGCGCCCATTCAAACATTGATATGTCGTTGCGGCCGTCGCCCATCGTGATGACGCGGTCAGCCCGAATGCCTAGCGCCTTGCGCTGCACCTCAAGAGCAGAGGCCTTGCTGATGCCCAGCGGCGAGATGTCGAGCCAGGCGGTATAGCCGATTGCATAAGAGACCGAGTGCAAACCAACCTCGGCGATGACCTCAAGAAAGTCTTCAACCGATTGGCCCGGCGAAAGCACCACAACTCGACTAACCGGTTCGCTCATAAGTTGTTCGAGAGGTGTCTCGATGTTTTCATCGCCTAGCGCGTATGCCGGAAAAGCCTTGTGAAACTTATAGGTGCCCTGCGCCGTTTCAACCGCAAAGTGAGCGTCGGGCAGATGCTTGATAAGCCGCTTGAGCACTTCGGTGGCGTCAAAGGTGATCACCTCAACCGGCTTAAATCCGCGCGGATGTTCTGGGGCAACCTCTATCGTGACGGCACCGTTCGAGCACACGCTGTATCCGTGCTTGATGCCAACCGAATTCACTACCGGGATGGCGTTTGCGGCACTGCGCCCAGTTGCGACGATGATTTCGTGACCGAGCGCGCGAACCCGCTCAACCTCGGCCACCACGCGCGGTGACAGATAGCCGTCATCGTGCACCAAGGTGCCATCAATGTCGATGGCAATTAGCCAACGATCGTCTCCGGTCGCGATTGGTGTGGTCGACATAAGCGGCGTTGCCGAACCGGCTAAGCGCGAACCTTTGGCTCGATAACTTCGATGCCGCCGAGGTATGGGCGAAGTGCTGCTGGGATGCGCACAGAACCGTCGGCCTGCTGGTGGGTCTCAAGAATCGCAACCAACCAACGGGTGGTGGCTAGGGTTCCGTTTAGCGTAGCCGCGGTCTGGGTCTTGCCGTTCTCGTCGCGGTAGCGAACGTTGAGTCGGCGTGCCTGGTAGGTGGTGCAGTTCGAGCTAGAGGTGAGCTCGCGATAGGTCTGCTGCGATGGCACCCAGGCCTCAGAGTCATATTTGCGGGCAGCGCTTGAGCCAAGGTCGCCGGCTGCGGTGTCGATGACTCGGTATGAAAGTTCGCAGGCCTGCAGCATTGCCTCTTCGAGGGCCAGCAGCTTGAGGTGCTCGTTCTCAGCATCCTCCGGCTTGATGTAACTGAACATCTCGAGCTTGTTGAACTGATGAACGCGCAAGATGCCGCGGGTGTCGCGGCCGGCCGAACCGGCTTCGCGACGGTAGCAGGTTGACCAACCGGCATAACGCAGTGGTCCAGCCGAAAGGTCGATGATTTCGTCGCGGTGGTATCCGGCGAGCGCTACCTCTGAGGTGCCGGTTAGGTATAGGTCGTCAGCAGGTAGGTAATAGATTTCATCAGAGTGCTCACCTAGAAAGCCGGTGCCGGCCATAACCTCTGGGCGAACCAGGGTCGGGGTGATTAGCGCGGTGAAGTCGTGCTTGCTGGCTAGGTCTAGCGCCATGTTCATCATGGCTAGCTCGAGGCGTGCGCCCCAACCCTTTAAGAAATAGAAGCGTGAGCCAGACACTTTGACACCGCGTTCAATGTCGATGATGTCGAGCAGTTCGCCAAGCGCTACGTGGTCGCGTGGCTCGAAGTCGAAGGTCTGCTTGGTGCCGACCTCTTTGATGACCGTGAAGTTCTCTTCGCCACCGGCAGGGATGCCCTCGATGACAACGTTCTCGATCTTCCAGATCAGCTCGTTTAGGTGAACCTCGGCTGCGTTGGCGATCTCTAGGGCAGCCTTTACCTTCTCGGCAAGAACCTGACCGGCTTGGATGAGCGCCGGACGCTCTTCTTTCGAGGCAGAACCGACTAGCTTGGCCGCGGCATTCTGCTCGGCACGCAGAGTCTCATAGGCCTGCAGGCACTTGCGCCAGTTGGCGTCGGCCTGCGCCGCGTCGTCAACGATCGACTCGTCGTTGCCGCGAGCGCGCTGGGATGCCTTAATGGCGTCTGGGTTTTCACGAAGAAGGTTGCTATCAATCACCCTTCAAGGTTACCTTGCCGGCTAAGAGGCGACGGTTAGGTGGTCCGAGATCCAACTAGCCATTCCGTCTAAATCGACGTCGTCAGTGGCCACTGAAAGAATGAATTTGAAGGCCTCTGTCTCTGACACTTCGAGTTCGTATCCGTTGAGCAACAAGAACGCATTGAGAGCGAACCAGGAGCTTCGTTTATTGCCATCCATTAGCGAGTGATTCTTGACTAGAGAATGCATAAGTGAGGCTGCTTTTAGTTCTAGAGTCGGGTAGGCGTCCGTTCCAAATAAGCGGGTCCTCGGTCGAGCTAAAGCGGCATCGAGCAAACCCAAATCACGAACCATAAAACCAACGTGGGTAAGGTACTTGACCATTACCCCAAGGCTTAGGTAGCGCATCAGGCGTCGGCTAAGCGCTCTAAAAGGGCCTTGTCTCTTGTCATAACCAAGTCAAAAGCGCGCTTAACAATCGCGTCCTCGCTCTGCGTGGCTAAGTATTCGTCGATAGCTTTGGAAACCGCCTGCTGCTTTGAGAGCCCGAGCGCATTGGCGAACTCGCTGAGTTTCGCATCTTGTTCTTCTGTAAGTCGCAGTGTCATAGCCATAATCTAAATGGTATCAATCTGGTGCACGCAGTCAAGGGTCCAAATTGTGGATAAGTTCGGCGGTTACTTGGTGCCGTAAATCTCGGCACGGATGTTGCCGATCGACTGAGCGGCACCTGCCTTTGCCGGGCTGAGCACACTGCGACCAATCGCGACCACGCGAACCCCCGGCAACAACTTGCGCAGTTGAGCAGCAATCACTAGAGCACGCTCGTTGGCCAGCTTTTCAGAAATCTTTAGCGGAACGCCGTCGACCGGGTTGGCGTGACCGGTCACGACGACCTTGGTGAAGCCGGCCTTTTTCAGGTTCACTGCATTTGCCTTCACAGCGGCGGACGCTCCCGGTTCAAGGATGGTGGTGTTCGGCACGAAGCCAACCTGCCCCTCGAAGACCAACTTGCGGTCATCGATGTCGACCGCGGTTGCTCCCCCGCCGACAACAGTGACGACTACTTCATTCTTCGAAGTAAGCACGCGAGGGACCACGCACGAGGTTAGCGACCCAGCGCACACCTGCTTGCCGTCAACGCGCACCAGATACTTGGCATTCGCCTTCACTTCGAACGGCTTCCAGCTCACCAGGGTCTGCTTCTTCTTGGCGAACGGGGTCGCTACCACCGAGGTGACAGCACCAGTTGGGTTGATGTCGATGACCGCAGGTTGCGAGGTGCCGTCGCCCTCGCCGACCGCGGTTACGGTCACCTCATACTTGCGGCCACCGAGAACGGCTACGTCGAGTTTGGTTTCACCCGTGGTGATGGTCTGAACCGCGCCCTTATCTGGGGTCACCACAATTTTGTAAAGCTTGGCGTAACCCTGTTGCGACCAGTTCAACTGCACTCTGTTGAGAGTGACCGGCGTGACGTCGATGGCGGTCGGAGTCAGTGCCGGAACCGCGTAGGCCACAGACTGAGCGGCACTCGGGTCGGTGTTACCAAACGGCGCAAGGATGATTGCGTAGGCGCGACCCGGCTCGAGGCTGTTGATCAGCTGGCCGGCCTTCTGCTGGGTGGCAACGTACTCTTGGGTTTGACCGGTTGACGAGACGACCTTTATCTGCACGGTTGGTGCACCTGTCCACTTGAGCACCAGAGCACCAGTTGGTGAGGTGTTCAGAAGCACCTTGGTGATAGTGCTCGGGGTTTGATCCACGGCACCGCTGGTCGGTTGGTTGACTGGCGCGGCAGCCGCAAGAATTTTCTGCAGCAGGGCGGCAAGCTTGGCCGTCGAGTCGACATCCGTGGCGGTTAGACCGGCGATTACCGCATTCATCGCTGCGACGCTGTTGACATCGATACTGACCAGACCGGCAGCCTTATAGTCGAGAAGCGTAGGAGCCGGAGCGGTGCTGGAGTCGGCAACGAACGCGACAATCTTGCCGAGTGCTACGAACAAGTCGTAAACCACCTGGTAAACCTTTTGAGTCGAGCTGACGTCGCCACCGGTGAGGCTGTCGACGATGGCGTTGACCGCATCGATGGTGCTGGCGTCGACTAGGTTGATGCCTGCCGAGTTGTAGTCGATTACGGTAGGCAACGGGTTGAGGTTGCTGTTTGCGTAATCAATGATGGCCTTGAGCGTCGGGGTGGTATTGAAGTCGGTGACCGCAGCACTGACCACCGCGGTTAGCTTGGCCAGGGTGTCGACTCCGGCGCCGTTAGCGCCCGAACCAGCTACCGCCGCAACGATGACCGAAAGGTTGCCGCCATTTGGCGAATCGGTAACACCGGCAATGCCGAGTGCTGCGAAATCGGCCGGCGTTAGCCCTGGCACGACGACTTCCCCAAGTGCGGTGCCAACCATGCGATTCACGACATCGATCAGGTTGGCAAGCTCGCCCGGGGTGTTCACCGCGCCGAACGGAAGCGAGTCGAGAATCGAGCTGAGCAGACTGAGCTTGGCGGCGTTATTGCCAAGGCCGTTCATCCCAAGTGCAACCAGGTCGGCCGAGGTAAGTGCTGCGCCGGTGTTTGGTGCCGCATCAGCGAGAGCCGCCAATTTGGTTAGGGCATCGACGGCCGCCTGAACCTCGGCCGCGGTATCAGACTGGGCCGGCGTCAAAGCCGCCAAGTATGAATTGACCACGGTGAGGTTGTTCGCGTTCACTCCCGTTATCCCGGCAGTGGCATAGGTGGAAAGCACCGGAGCCTGGTTATATCCGTCATAGGCGGTGATTACGGTTAGGGCAGCCGATGCCGCCGCCTGAGCAGCCGCAGCATTTGCGATCGCCTGAAGTTCGGCAAGGGTATCGACCGCATTGGTTGCCGGTGAACTGCCTGCGCCGGCGGTTGCAATCAGGCGAGCCATGTCGACAATGCTTGAGGAATCTAGGCCCGTAATGCCTAGCAGCGCGAAGTCGGCAGCGGTTAGTGCCGGGCTTGGGGTGCCGTTGTTAGCGAGAAGCATGATGCCCTGAACTACGCGAGCAAGCTCGGATAGTTCAGCGAAGGTGTCGACGGTGCCAATTTGCGAGCCGTCGATTATGGCGTTGAACAGAGCTAATTCGCCGGCCGAGTCGACGCCGGCAAGCCCAAGGGCTGCGGTGTCTGCCGCGGTAAGCGCCGAGGCCGAACCATTACCCGCGGTGCCGTCGGCGAGAGCAATGATCTTATTCGCGGCCGTGACTACTGCCTGCAGTTCAGCTGCGGTGTCAGACTGTGCCGGGGTCAGCGCGGCAACGATTGAGTTCACAATGTCGAGGTTGGTGAGGTCAACTCCCGTGACTCCGGCGTCGGCATAGTTGTTGCGAGTAGGCGCGGTTCCCGTGCCGTCGTAAAGCGAGATTTGGGCGACTACGGCATCCTTGATTGCCTGGGCAGCAGCAGCATTCACTAACGCCTGAAGTTTGGCCTTGGTGTCGACTCCGGTGCCATCGTTCGCCGAAGCCGCGATGAACGCGATAACCGTGGCGAGGTTGTCTGCGGTGACACCATTGATGCCAAGCGCGGTCAAGTCGGCAAGGGTGAGTGCAGGGTTCGGGGTTGGCGCCGGAGGGGTCACCGCTGCGGTAGCGGCCAGCTTACTCACCGCGCTAGCCAACGCGGCGAGCTCGTTTGCAGTGTCTACAGCGGAGCCGGCCGAGGCATCTAGGTAGGCGTTCATCAACGCGACCTCGGTTGGTGTGTCAATGATGGCTAGGCCAAGCGTTGCGAATTCGCTGGCGTTCAACGAACCGGCCGCAGCTCCCCCCGCCGTTCCATCGGCCAACACCGCAACCTTGTTATAGGCGTTTACTACTGCCTGAACCTCGACGGCGGTGTCTTTCGCGGTGCCGGGCAGTGAAGCGATGAGCGAGTTGACGGCGTCGATGTTCAGTGAACTGACTCCGGTGACCGTGGCATCTGAATAGATGCTGGTCGTAAGTGCGGTCTGGGTGCCGGTGTAGGCGATGATGGCAGCCAGAGCGTTGTCTCGAACGGCGACGGCGTTGGCTGCGGTGACCAATGCGTTGAGTTTAGCTATGGTGTCGACACCGGTGCCATTGTCAGCGGTCGCTGCAATCTGGTTCAGCATCGCTGCCATGTTGCCGCCGTTCGGCGCAGTGGTCACGCCGGTCACACCAACGAGGTTGAACTCGGCAACGCTAACTGCTATGCCGGTGCCACCCGCAGCTAGTGCGTCGATCTTGGCGATCACAGCGAGATAAGCCTGAACCTCGGCGAGCGTGTCGACGGTTGCTATTGCGTTGCCGTCGATTGCCGAATTGAATAGTGTCGCGGTTGCCGCTGCGGTGCCCGAAACGGTGGCGATGCCGAGTGCGTTTAGATCAGTGACGGTCACGAAAGTTCCGCCATCCAAGGCACCATTTGCCTGGGCAATGATGTGGTTGACCGCATCCACGATGGCCTGAATCTGAGCTGCCGTAGCGCGAGAGCCGGCCGGTAGCGCGGCAATGAAGCCGTTGACCATCGACAGATTCGCCGAGGTTACTCCGGTTATACCCGCAGCCGAATAGTCGGTGACTGCAGGGGCGGTCTGGGATCCGGTGTAGCCGGCGATGGTGGCTAACGATGCTTGGCCCGCAATTGCCGCATTGGCGATCGCCTGAATCTTGGCAACGCTATCTACGCCGGTGCCATCGTTTGCTGATGCTGCCAAGCCGGCAAGGATAGCGGCGATGTTGCCACCGTTAGGGCTGGTGGTCACACCGGTAATACCAAGGGCCGCGAGGTCGGTGGCGGTCAGGGTTGGGTTAGGCAGTGCCGCCGGCGGAGTAACCGCGGCGAGAGCCAAAAGTTTGTCAATGAGGGCCACATAGGTGGCGCGCTCGGCGATTGTGTCGACAGCTGCGAAACCATCCCCGGCAATCAGTTGATTGAAGAGTGAGCGTTCAACCGCGGTGTCGATAGTGGTCAAGCCGAGGGCGGCAAAGTCGGCTGCGGTCAATGTGCCGGCAATGGTTGTCGAACCGTTCGCGGTGGTCTTTACCTTATTGATTGCATCCACAAAGGCCTGAACCTCGACTGCGGTGTCGGTGGCCGTTGAAGATGCCGGGCCGATTAGCTCATTGATCGAGGCGAGGTTCGCAGTGTCGACGCCGGTCACGCCTGCTGCCGCATAGTCGGTAACAGCCGGGGCCGGTGTGACCGAGCCAACGGCGTTGTCGTAAGCACTGATGACTGCCATGGCGGCTCCGGCACGAGCGTTGGTTTCTGCCTGCGCGGCAAGGGCTAGAAGTTCGGCCTGGGTGTCAACTGCGGCGACGTTGCCGGCGCTAGCAACCAGTGCCTGCATCGAAGCAATGTTCGCCGAGGTGATTGTGGTGAGCCCTAGGGCCGCCGCATCGGAAACAGTCATAGTGGCACTTAGTGGAATCACGTGAGTGACAGCGGTGGTTAGCGCGGCTAGTTCGGCGGCGGTGTCTAGTGCGGTGAAGAAGGTGTTGTCGGCAACATCGTTAGCCAACTTGGCCTGGTCGGTGGTCAAGGTCTGACCGAGCAACGCCCACTCGGCAACCGAGAGCTCGGCGGCATTGCCGACTGCAACGTTGTTCACACCGTCGGCCAAAGCAGCCAACTTGTTGAAGGCGTTGACGATTGCCTGGATGTTGACGATGGTTCCCTTGGCGCTCGAAGGTAAGGCAGCCATGATGCTGTTCAGCGCCGCTAGGTTTGCGCCGGTGGGCACGTTGGTGATTCCGGCATCCGTGAAGTCGGCGGCAGTTGGCGCGGCCTGACCGTTGGCACCGGTGTAGGCGGCGATGGTCGCAATGGCGGCTGCGGCACCGCTCGGGGTAGCACTCGCGGTGTTTGAGGTAGCGCTCGCACCGGCCGAGTTAACCGCACGAATCTGCACCGAGTAGGAGGTTCCGTTGACCAAACCAAGGATGTCGAAAGTTTGAGTTGCTGAGTTAACGCGCCAACTGGAGGTAATCCAGGTAACACCGTTCAGGCTGTACTGATAGGTGTTGATCGGTGCGCCACCGTCATCTAGTGGAGCGATGAAAGTCACGGTAATCAGGTTGCGGCCGGCGGCTACCGTGATCCCCGGAGGGCCAGGAACTGTCGCTGCCGGCATGG
>CAIPNT010000108.1 GCA_903866485.1 uncultured Micrococcales bacterium
CGAAGACCCCACTCGGTTGCCGCACTTCGGTGACCTCTGCGTTCAAGACCACCTGCGAGGGCGGGTCAAACTTGTTTTTGGCGTTGAGGCTCGAGGTCCAGACGTCAACCGAATCGCCTGCGGCCAAAGCGGTTGGCAGTGACATGGTCGAGGTGACCACAACCGGCTGACGGGCATCGATGATGGCGGTGGAAACAGAACTCTTGGCCACCAACTGACCCTGCTGCACCGATTGCAACAGATAGCCGGATGACTTGAAGTCTGAGGGTTGCAGATAGAGCGACCCCGAATCACCGAGGCTTAGGCGCTGAATCACGAACGAGCCTGCGGTGATCGGTGTGCCGCTGGCCAACGCTGAGGCAGCCACGAGGTATTCGTGGGTCTTGGCGCTAACGTTCAGCGTGAGCCAAGCAGAGAGACCAGCACCAATCGCAAGGCTCATGGCCACCAAAAGGTAGCGGCGTTTGGTGCGTTGAGGAGTGCGGATGCGTTTGCTTGATTGGGTCATGAAGCCAGAATGCAACGGAAGCATTTTGCTATCCCAAGTTATTCACAGCCAAAAGCTCGAGAATGGCCACCGATGCCAAAGGCAGCAAAAACACGCCATGTTCAACCGACTCGACCAAAAGAACCTGCTGCTGCAGGCTTAGCAGCTGCCCGTTATCGGCTTGATCCGAACCACGGTTGAACCACCGGATAGTCACTGGCAGTTTCAAGCCATCCAAGATTTCTGCAGCTGAGAAATCAGTGAACCTGGTCGGCTCACCCGACTGAATGCGCATAACCACCGGCTCGATTCTCTGCACCCCTGCGAGCAGAACCATCATCCAGGATGTTTGGTCGAGACTAGCTCCCCCGCAAAAATCATGACCCACAATTGGTGCCGCCAGGGTGAGTCGGCGGCCGTCGGCAAGCACCAAATCGAGCAAAGATGAATCGCCAAGCAAGCCAAGATTTGAAGCTTCGCCAAGTCGAGCTTCGAATGCCACTTCGAGGTCTTCAAAAAGATTTTCGAGGTTCATGTTCGCATTTTGTAACACCTTGCCGTTTTTCGACCGAAGTTTTCCACATCCTGAAAAATTTCTCTTTACAGCGCGTTGTGCAAGCAATAACTTGCAATTCCTTCAACTTTTTCGGGGGAGAAAGGACGGGTCAAATATGTCGACAACGACACCCGAGCCAAACAATGAAGGCAACACCAAACCGGATGGCGCGGCACAAGCGCCAACCAATCAGGCCGAGGGGGCAACGGCCAAAAATCGAGCACCGCTCAAAAGACGCAACGTCAAAAACAAAATCGAAGAAGAAGACTTTTTCGGAGTTCAATATTCACGCACCCAAGATTTGCCAGATCCTGAAGACAGTTTGAAGGCACTGGCCACCGGGGTGGTCGAGGTTATCGGCGGCAGTCGCCAAGTTGAGCAGTTGGCAAGGTGGCTATCAGACGAGGTCTACCAGCGGCTGCAACTTAGGGCCAATAAGGCAAGAATCCAACGAGCCGAGGCGGGCAAAGTTGCCCACTTTCAAAACCTTACGGTTCTGAGCCTGCGCACCAGCTCACCAAGAGACGGGGTGATCGAATCTGTGGTGCTGCTGAACTCTCGAAGCCGCACCCGGGCCGTGACCATTAGGTTGGAGGGCATCAATGCCCGGTGGCGGGCTACTTCGGTTTCGCTGATATAAAATGTTGCCCCTCCGAAAATCGGAGGGGCAACTACCTTTAACGGTCAATTAGCTCTTAAAGAACGAGCTTCCCTGGCCGCCAGCCTCAGGTTTCTGAGTTGCGCCCGGCTGGGTTGGCGCAGGTGCAGGTGCGTTAGCACCGTGAATCTCTGCAGAGCCATCCTCGCTCGGTGAAATGTAAGTCAACTGTGATTGATCAACAGTTGGCGCCGCAGCGACCTGAACCTCAACCTCGAGGTTGAACAAGAAGCCAATTGACTCTTCTTTGATGGCACCCATCATCTGCTGGAACATGTCATAACCCTCGCGCTGGTATTCAACCAACGGGTCACGCTGAGCCATAGCACGAAGGCCGATGCCTTCTTTTAGGTAGTCCATCTCATAGAGGTGATCGCGCCACTTGCGGTCAACAACCGAGAGCACAACGCGACGCTCAAGCTCACGCATGGCCTCTTCGCCGATGGTTTCTTCACGCGTTTCGTAGGCGATGCGAGCGTCACTGGTGAGCTCACGGGTCAGCCATGACTTGGTTAGCTTCGAACGGTTGCCGGCCTCAACCAACACCTCTTGAATAGAGATGCCAACCGGATAGATGGTGCGAAGCTCAGCCCAAAGCGCCTCAAGATCCCAGTCTGAACCTGAAGTCTCAGAGATGTGGCTATCGACAATGGCAGAGATTACGTCGCCCAAGAAACCCTCGGTGCGCGACTTAATGTCGTCACCCTCGAGAATGTGTCGGCGGTCGCTGTAGATGGCCTCACGCTGACGGTTTAGCACATCGTCATACTTCAAAACGTTCTTGCGAACCTCTGCGTTGCGACCTTCAACCTGGTTTTGGGCGCTGGCGATTGCTCGGCTAACCAACTTCGACTCGATAGCGGTTTCATCTGGCACACCAGGACGGTTCATCAAGGCGCTGGCTGCACCAGAGTTGAACAAACGCATAAGGTCGTCGGTTAGAGAAAGGTAGAAACGAGATTCACCCTTGTCACCCTGACGACCGGCACGACCACGCAACTGGTTGTCGATGCGGCGAGATTCGTGACGTTCGGTGCCAAGCACATAGAGTCCGCCAACCTCAAGAACCTTTTGAGCTTCAATCTCAACCTCGGCCTTGATCTTTTCGAACTCAGCGTGCCAGGCAGCCTCATAGGCCTCTGGGCTTTCTTCGGCGTTTAGGCCGCGCTTGGCGAGGGCATCAACGGTTAAGAACTCGGTGTTTCCACCGAGCATGATGTCGGTTCCACGACCGGCCATGTTGGTTGCCACGGTGACTGCGCCAAGGCGACCAGCCTGTGCAACAATGGCTGCCTCACGGGCGTGGTTCTTGGCGTTTAGAACCTCGTGGCGAACTCCGGCCTTAGCCAAGAGCTTTGAAAGGTATTCGCTCTTCTCGACGCTGGTGGTTCCAACCAAAACCGGCTGACCATTCTCGTGGCGCTTAGCGATGTCTTTGACAACTTCGTTGAACTTGATTTCTTCGTTCTTGAAGATCAGGTCTGGCTGGTCAAGTCGAACCATTGGCTTGTTGGTCGGAATCGGAACCACACCAAGCTTGTAGGTGCTCATGAACTCGCCAGCTTCGGTTTCAGCGGTTCCGGTCATGCCCGAGATCTTGTTATAAAGACGGAAGTAGTTCTGCAGTGTCACTGTTGCCAGAGTCTGGTTCTCAGCCTTAACCTCCACACCCTCCTTGGCCTCAATGGCCTGGTGGATGCCCTCGTTATAGCGACGACCAGCCAGGATGCGGCCGGTGTGCTCATCAACGATCAGCACCTCGCCATCCATGACAACATAGTCTTTGTCGCGCTTGAACAAAGACTTGGCACGAATCGAGTTGTTTAGAAACGAGATCAGAGGGGTGTTTGACGACTCATAGAGGTTGTTGATGCCCAGGTAGTCTTCTACCTTTTCGATGCCAGGCTCAAGGATGCCTACGGTGCGCTTCTTTTCGTCGACTTCATAATCGATAACCGGCTGAAGCTTTTCGGCAATTTTCGCAAACTCTGCGAACCAGCGGTTGGCGTCGCCCGAGGCAGGACCAGAGATGATTAGCGGGGTGCGGGCCTCGTCGATAAGAATCGAGTCAACCTCGTCGACGATTGCAAAGAAGTGACCGCGCTGAACCAGGTCAGACTGCGACCAGGCCATGTTGTCGCGAAGATAGTCGAAACCAAACTCGTTGTTGGTGCCATATGTGATGTCGGCGAGGTATTGCTCGCGACGAACTGCAGGCTCCTGGTTTGAGATGATGCAACCGGTGGTCATGCCCAAGGCGCGGAAAACTCGGCCCATGAGCTCACTCTGATAGTGAGCCAAGAAGTCGTTCACGGTGACCACGTGCACTCCGCGACCAGCGATGGCGTTTAGGTAGGCCGGAAGGGTTGCCACCAGGGTCTTACCTTCACCGGTCTTCATCTCAGCGATGTTGCCAAGGTGAAGCGCGGCACCACCCATGAGCTGAACGTCGAATGGGCGCATTCCAAGGGTGCGCTTGGCAGCCTCGCGAACGGCGGCAAATGCTTCAGGCAGAAGGTCATCCAAGCTCTCGCCAGCGGCATAGCGCTCGCGCAGCACGGCGGTCTCGCCGCGCAGCTCTTCGTCGGTTAGCTGCACAAAGTTTTCTTCGAGCGCGTTAATGGCGTCGGCATAGTTGCGCAACTTCGCAAGCAGGCGGCCTTCGCCCGCGCGCAGAAGTTTGTCGATGATATTTGCCAAGATTTTGCTCCAAACCGGTTGTGTGGTCTTGTGTCAATCTTAGACGAAGGGCCCAGCCTTAGACCGGCTGAGCCCCTCGTTCGCTAACAGGCGAATGTTGTGATTTCTGCTCTTTTCAGACCGAGTTCGCCTATGCCAGTGTCATGACTCCATAGCTCCAGCCCTTGCGACGATAGACCACGCTTGGCTTTGAGGTTTCGGCATCTAGAAAAAGGTAGAAATCGTGGCCGACCAGCTCCATGTGATAGAGCGCGTCGTCAACTGACATTGGCTGACCGGCAAACTGCTTGCGGCGAATAACCACCGGGCTGTCACCAAAGTCTGGGGCTTCAGAAGTGTCGGCAACCTCTGCATGCTTGCCAAGCAAAACATCGGCGTCTACGGCGTGAATGTCAAGCGAGGCAAAGTCAGATGCGGTGAGCTCGCTTGTGCCGATGGTGCCGTGGGCGCCGTGGTGAACCTTGCGGCGATCGCCTAGACGACGAAGGCGTTCAGACAACTTGCCAAAGGCAATGTCAAATGCAGAAAACTTGTCGCCGGCGTGAGCCTCGGCGCGAATGACGTGACCCGGTTCGACCACGGTCAACTCAACCTGATCTTCGGGGCCGGAGGTTCTGCTTCGGTCATGTCTGGTCACTTTGATGTCAAGCGACTGCACCCTGTGGGCCAGTTGTTCAACCTTGTGGGCACGTTCTTCGACATAGTCGCGAAAACGGTCAGAGACACTCAAGTTTCGAGCAGTGATGTTGATTTCCATGATTACCTCCGTTTCGGGCTCCGTTGCCCGTGAATGAAAGTTATACCCATTTTGGATTTTGCGTTGACATTTTTAGAAGACTCTCAGCAAAAGTGATAAATCCCGCAACCCGGGCACCTGCCTCGCTTGACGCGCGGTGCGCCTCGGCCAGGGTTGAGCCCGTGGTCACCACGTCGTCAACCAAAATCACATTCTTACCTGACATCCAGTTGCTGGCGCGCATAGAACCAACCAAGTTTTGAGCCCGATCGACTGCCGAGAGCAAAGATTGATCATCAACGGCTCGCACGAATCGCAGCCCGTCAGCCGAGGCTAAGTGACCAAAACTGCCCGATGTCTTGCGAGAACGCTCGCGACGGGCCGACCTAGCCAGCCTGCTGGCCAAAACCCATCCGGGTGAATAGCCCCTGCGCCTATAGTTTTGCCTCGAACTCGGAAGCCCGACCAACAGAACCTCGTCGAGGTCGAAACAATCAAGTAGGTTGCACATTGCATCGGCCATAGTTGTTGCCAAACAGGTTTGGCCCTGCTCTTTGAAGGCGTGAATCACCTGCTGCGCAATCGGCCCATAGTCACAGACCGCAAATCCCCGCAGGTGACCTCGGCTGACCTGCCTTGGCCTAAACGCCAAGGCATCGGTGCAACCGTCGCACAGTGGCCTGCCCGGTCGACTGCAAGCTGCACAGGTGGTGGGCAACAAGACGTTCAGAATAGAAAACTCAGGTGTCACCCCAGAATCTTGCACCTAGGTTGACCTTGTGCGCCCATAGCGGCTTCGATATGTGCAAAACCAGGGCGCGCAAGGCCATGAGCTTAGTTGGCGAAGTGAACGGCCAAAACCTTGATATCGATGAGTGACCAGTTTAGGTTTTTGTATTCAAAGAGGTTTTGCGAAGAGTCAATGGCATAGACCACATCAGCAGCATTTTGAGCGGCAATCAACTTGGCAGAATCAATCGACCCCAGCTGAGTTGAAGAGCCACCAATTGAGACATACTCGGCGGTTGCCGAACCCGCACCCTGGTTAGTCAAAACTGCAAGGGTGTTTTCGTCACTCCAACTGACCGAAATCGGGCTATCGCTTGCCTTGACAACCTCGATCGGTGCGGCGAGGCCAATTGGAAGCCCAGCCGAGTTTCGAATGATTGCCGCCACTTCGACCGATACCGATGTGCCAGAACCAACCAGGAAGGCGATTCTTGAACCTTCGGCGCTGATCGAAAACTGGCGTCTCGGATAAGAATCAATCCAACCTGGCTGAAGGGTCGAGCGGGAGTCATCGGCGGCTGTCACCAGAACCGGCTGATTTGGTTGCTTTGGAATCGTCCAGAGATAGCCATATGCGTCGAAGCTGGGAGCCAATAGCCCCGACCTCGAATCGATGAGCTTTGGGGTGGCAGCGAAAATGCCGAGCCTCGCGCGATAGACACCGAAGGCTGTCTTGAGCGCGACCCAGTTTTGAGAGTTAGTGATGGCAAAGTCGGTTGCGCCAAACTTTTGCACCAACGACTGCGAACCGGCCACCGGGGTTGTGCCATCGGTAGTTAGGTTTTCGAGCTGATCACCGGTGAGAATAACCGCATTTGAGCTGATCTTGCTTGGTTGCACATCGGTGCGATCGAGAATCTCTTGAGGGCCGCGCTCCACCGAAATCGAGACGCCATAGACATTGGGCAACTGGCTTAGGGTGGCCCTGATCTGAGCCTTCATCAGTTGCTTTTCGGGCGCCTTCAAACTCAGCACCTTGGCGTTGAGGTCAACAGCGGCAACACCGTTGGCGACGGTGACCGAGCTAAGCGACAGGGTCGTGCCTGCAGGCAGAGCCGAAACCACAGCCGGTTTCAACCACTGACTCGGTCCAGCCAAAAGTGCGTTGATCATGCGGGTGGCTGTTGAGGCTCGGCTCGGAAACCACCTGAGATCTGGCACGAGATGGGTGCGTGGCTGGTCATAGAAATAGATCGAATAACTCTTGAAGATGACGTCAAAAACCGGGCGAATCAGGATGGTCAGATTTGGCGCCTGAGAGATGCGCCACTCCCCATTTTCACGAACCATTTGAAAGTCGAGCATTCGGGTGGTGCCGGCATCCATGACCTGATAGTGGCCGTCGGCATCAACACTTGCCTGCACCTGAACCGAAACTCTGGCGGTTTGACTCGAACCAAAACTGGTCTGCGGCGTGCCCTCTTGGATGAGCACCTCGTCATTCGGGTTCCACTTTGACCTGAAACTCTGCGCCAAATACTTGCGCGCGACCTCATAATCGTTTTGCGGCCCGGTGCCGGCGTTGAGAAAACCATCCAAGACATCCTGCTGGGTTTCGCCCGCGGACGGCCCAGGTGGTGAGTAATAGAGGTAGTCAGCCGAACTATCAGACTTAATATCTGGGCCGATCTTGATTTCTGAAGACTTAGGCAGCTGCGCACAGGCGGCCAAGGCCAGCACGGTGACGGCTGCCACGAGTGACTTGAATAGCTTTGGCATTATCTGATCCCGCCCTTCTTGGCCTTCTTAGGTGGCAACGGCAGTGGAGATTGCGTGAAAACCATTCCCTTGCGACGCGGAAGGGTCAACCTAAACGAGGCACCCTCATTAGGTTTGGCCCAAACCTGCAGCCACCCATCGTGCAGGTGTGTATCTTCGAGCGAGATCGCGAGACCCAGTCCGGTGCCGCCCGTGGTGCGCTTGCGAGCCGGATCTGCGCGCCAAAAGCGGTCGAACACTCGGTCTACCTCGGTTCGTGTCATGCCAACACCGGCATCCGTGACGCTCACGGCTACGGCTGATTCGTTCATGCCGACGGCTACCTTGATTGGTTTGCCCTCGCCATGTTCGATGGCATTGGCCAAGAGGTTGCGAAGCAGACGCTCGATGCGGCGGCCATCTATCTCGGCCTCCACTGCACCGTTTGGAATATCGATTTCGATTGCCGAACCCTTGCTTGATGCCAGAGGCTCGATGCCTGCGATGGCCATGCCGACAATGCCGTTTAGATCTTGCATCTCAAGGTCGGCGGTGACTGCACCGGCGTCATAGCGTGAAATCTCAAGCAGATCGTTGAGCAGCTGTTGAAAGCGCTCGATCTGATCGTGCATCAACTCGGCCGAGCGCTTAATCGGTGGCGAGAGTGAATCACGACTGGCAAAAATCATGTCGCCGGCGAGCTTGATGGTGGTTAGCGGGGTGCGAAGTTCGTGAGACACATCCGAGACGAAGCGCTGTTGCATCTTTGACAGGCTGGCCAACTGGGTGATCTGGTTTTGCAGCGACTGCGCCATGCGGTTGAAAGACCTAGCCAACACAGCGATGATGTCTTCACCGCGTTCGGGCAAACGTCGGTCAAGTGCACCATCGGCTAGCTGCTCAGACACCTCTGCCGCCATGCGCACCGGACGCACCAACCAGTCGGTGACAAAGAAGCTGATGGCACCAATCATGAACATCAGCATGAGGCCGCCAAATATGAGGGTGCGCTGAACAAAGTCGAGGGTCTGCTGTTCGCTGTTGAGGTCGAAAACCAGATAGAGCTCATAGTTGCCGGCAAGTGGAATCTGCACCGGCGCTCCAACCACAATGCCCGGATGCTGGTCTGAGCCAGTTGGAATCGCTATCGACTGATAGAGCAGTTTTCCCGCCGACTTACGAACCCGTTCGCGCAGACTAGCAGGGATGATCTTGACATCCAGCTCGGCAGAAATCGGACTCTGCAAAACCTGGGTGTTGGCCTGACCCGGGCTGCGCAACAAGGCAACCTTGCGAGAGTTTGTGGTGCCGGTTGATTCGATGCTTGGCACGATGGTGTTCATCAGGGTTTGAAGCGCAACCTCATTGCTCACGCTTGAAGCCGAGAAGGTGTTTTGCACCTCAACCACAGCTCGCGAAGACTCAGCCAAAACCTGGGCCTGACGGGTTGCAAACAAGCCGTTGCCAATTGAATAGCTTAGAAAACCGCCAACGATGGCTAGAGCAATTCCAGAGGTGACCAGAGTCGTGAGAACGGCTCTAACCTGAAGCGAACGCCGAAAAAGGCCTATCGCCCATGAGGCGACGCCACGAAAACGCACTTAGCCCTGGCCAGCCTTGTAGCCAACGCCGCGAACGGTCGTGACAATCTTCGGGTTGTCTGGGTCGTCTTCGATTTTTGAACGAAGACGTTGAACGTGCACGTTTACCAAGCGGGTGTCATCGTTGTGACGATAACCCCAAACCTTCTCTAACAACATGGCACGGCTGAAGACCAGATTTGGCTTTTGAGCCAGCGCCAACAATAGGCTGAATTCGAGCGGAGTGAGTGAAATGCGCTCTGCACCGCGACGCACCTCGTGACCCTCGATGTCTAGCACCAAGGGGCCAATCTTGACCGTGCCCTCATCAGATGAACCGCTGATTGGGCGCAAGCGCGCGCGAATTCGAGCGGTCAGCACGCCAGGGTCAAAAGGCTTTACAACATAGTCATCTGCGCCAGCCTCGAGACCAAGAACGACGTCGTCGCTCTCAGCCTTTGCGGTCAACATGATGATTGGCACGCCCGAAACACCTCGGATTTCGCGACACACCTCGATGCCTGTCTGCCCGGGCAACATCACGTCGAGCAAAACAAGGTCTGGGTTTTCGGCGTTGAACTTGTCGAGCGCACCAGAACCGGCATCATGATAGGCAACCGTGAAACCCTCAGATTCGAGAACGATTCCGACCATTTCGCGCAGGGCGTTGTCGTCATCCACGACCAAAATCTTGTGGCCCATGTTGTCTCCGGTTCTTTGCCTAGTGAGAACTTAGTATCGGTAGTGGTCGACCTTATAAGGGCCAGCCACCTCAACACCAATATAGCGAGCCTGAGCCTCAGTCAACTGCGTCAATTCAACGCCGAGGGCGGCGAGGTGCAGGTGGGCCACTTTTTCATCGAGGTTCTTCGGCAAAATGTGAACGCCCAACTCGTAGGCTTCGGCGCGCGTAAAGATCTCGATTTGAGCAAGCACCTGGTTTGCAAACGAGTTGCTCATCACGAAGCTTGGGTGCCCCGTCGCGTTGCCGAGGTTCATCAAGCGACCCTCGCTCAGAATCAAAACCGAGCGGCCGTTTGGCAAACGCCATTCGTGCACCTGAGGCTTTATTTCAATCTTTTCGACACCTGGGATGCGGTTAATGCCGGCCATATCGATTTCGTCGTCAAAATGGCCAACGTTGGCAACGATGGCAAGGTGCTTCATCTGCAGAATGTGCTCAGGCGTGATGATGCCCTGATTGCCGGTTGCGGTGACAAAGATGTCAACGGTGTCGATTACCGACTCGAGCTTGGCGACCTGAAAGCCATCCATGGCGGCCTGAAGTGCGCAGATCGGGTCAATCTCACTGACGATAACGCGGGCACCCTGGCCACGCATGGCTTCGGCCGAACCCTTGCCAACATCGCCATAACCGGCAACGAAAACCACCTTTCCACCGATGAGCACATCGGTGGCGCGGTTGATGCCGTCTGGCAGCGAGTGGCGAATGCCATACTTGTTGTCAAACTTTGACTTGGTCACCGAGTCGTTGACGTTGATGGCCGGAAAGAGCAGCTCGCCGCGCTTGTGAAACTCATAGAGGCGGTGAACACCTGTGGTGGTCTCTTCGGTTACGCCCTTAATCTCGGCAGCAATCTTGGTGAACCGGCCGGGGTTGGTGATTAGGTTGTCGCGCAGCAAGTTGAGAATGACGCCATACTCTTCTGAGTCGGTTGGCTGGGTTGCAGGAACCTCGCCCGCAAGCTCAAACTCGCGACCCTTGTGAACCAAGAGGGTTGCGTCACCACCGTCATCAAGAATCATGTTTGGGCCAACGTAGTCTTCGCCGGCAGCTGCAGCCTCGGCCGACCAGTCGAAGATGCGGTCGGTGCACCACCAGTATTCTTCTAGGGTTTCGCCCTTCCAAGCAAACACCGGAGTGCCCTTTGGCGAGTCAACGGTTCCCTCGCGACCAACCACAACCGCCGCCGCCGCTTCATCCTGGGTTGAAAAGATGTTGCAAGAGGCCCAGCGCACCTGTGCGCCTAGATCGACCAAGGTCTCGATAAGAACAGCGGTCTGAACGGTCATGTGCAATGAGCCGGTGATGCGGGCGCCCTTTAGCGGCTGGCTGGCGGCGAATTCGGCACGAAGCGACATCAGGCCAGGCATCTCGTTTTCGGCGAGACGAATCTGGTGGCGACCAGCCTCGGCGAGGCTAAGGTCGGCCACCTTGAAGTCAAAAGCGGTCAGGGTTGAAGGCATGTTTAGGCTTTCTGCTGGATGAGGCTTAGTACCTCGTTGCGAATCTGGGTCATGGCGTCTTCGTTCGAGGCTTCGACGTTTAGACGTAGCAATGGCTCGGTGTTCGAAGAACGAACGTTGAACCACCACCACTGGCCAGCTTCGGCAGGCTTGCCTTGCGCTGTGATGCCGTCAAACTCATCGAAGGTGGCGCGGTCGGCAAATGCTGCCTGAACACGAGCCTTCGCGGCTGCGACATCTGAAACGGTCGAGTTAATCTCGCCGCTCAAGAAATAAGGGTTGTACTGCTTGGCAAACTGAGAGAGTGGCTTTTCTTGGTTTCCAAACTCTGCCAACACATGCATTGCCGCCAACATTCCGTTATCGGCACCCCAAAAATCTCTGAAGTAATAGTGAGCCGAGTGCTCGCCACCAAAGATGGCGTTGGTTTCGGCCATCATGTCTTTGATAAGCGAGTGACCCACTCTGGTCTTAACCGGCTTGGCGCCGTCTTCGGCGATAACCTCCTCGACCACACGCGAGGTCAGCAGGTTGTGCAAAACGGTAATTGGCTCGCCAGGGTTGGTGGTCTTCTCGCGAGCAATCTCGCGACGGGCAACGATTGCAGCAACCGCCGATGGAGTTACCGCATTGCCGGTTTCGTCAATCACAAACACTCGGTCGGCGTCACCATCGAAGGCAAGACCAATGTCGGCACCATTTTCAACAACGGCGCGCTGCAGGTCAACCAGGTTTTTAGGGTCGAGCGGGTTGGCTTCGTGGTTTGGAAAAGTGCCATCGAGTTCGAAATACATCGGGATGATCTCAAGCGGAAGTTTGTGCAGGTCGGCGGCTGTGCCGAGCACTGCTGGCGCGGTCATGCCACCCATTCCATTTGCGGCATCGATGACAACCTTGAGTGGACGAATCGAGTCAAGGTTGACCATCTCGCGCAGATAGCTGGCATAGCGCACCAAAATGTGCTCATCGCGGTAGCTGCCCGGCTTGGCACCGGGCTCGATGCCCTCGACCAAATAAACCTTGGCGCGGTCACGGATGGCAGCCAATCCGGTGTCTAGGCTGATGCCGCGAGCGCCAGCTCGTGAAAACTTGATGCCGTTGTATGCGGCCGGGTTGTGGCTTGCGGTGAACATAGCCGCCGGAGCGTTGAAAATGCCTGAGGCGAAGTATGACTCGTCGGTTGAACATAGACCGATTGAGATGACGTTGGCACCACGGGCTTGGGCGCCGATTGCGAAGGCCTCGGCGAACTCTGGAGATGAGTCGCGCATGTCGTGCCCGACTATCACATCTTGCCCGGCTGCGTCGAGCTCATCGACAAACGCGGCGGCTAGAGCGGTGACGATTTCGGTGGTTAGCGCGGTGCCGACCAAGCCTCGAACATCGTAAGTCTTGACAAGTGCATCCCAGTTGATGGTCATGGTTTCCGATCTGATGAAAGTTACCTATCAAGAATACAAGCAGCCCCTGAGAATAAACTGAGGGCATGGGCGATAGAAAGATCACACGCGGAGCCTTTCGCGACAGGCACGGTCGAGGCATTCGCCGACCTGTTTTGAGCAACCTATATCGCCACGGCGAAAGTCGTCTTGCGTCTTTTGAACAGATCGTGCGCTCTACCTGTGAATACCTGCAGGGCGCCTGGCCCGATGACCTGGCCGACCTGAAATGGGTGGTGCTTGATGCACCATCAATCGGCTCTAACTCAACTCGCGTGAAGCGCTGGGCCACCAAAAAGGCCGACATGACCATCTACATCTATCGGGTGCCAATTGAACGTCTGGGTCACCACCGCAGGGCCGACCCGATGCACGAACGCATGCACATCGAAGAGTATGTTTTCTCTGCCGTGGCTCACCTGCTCGATAAAGACCCTTGGGATTTAGTGCCCGACCGCTTTAAGAACGACTAGCGAACCATAACGGCCACTTGGCCACCTGCGTTTTGATAGTCGAGCAAGCCGAACGCTCCTATGCCGCCGCTGACATCAACCAAAAGATTGCCATAGATGGCTCGCCCTGATGGTGTCAGTTTGACCTTGGCACCGGGCGCAAACTTGAGCGTCAACTGCCCCTGCGCGGCAATCTTGAACTTAGAGTCTGAGTTGGCCTGAGACACTTCGACAGTGATCGCAGCGTTTGAAGGGTTAGCAACGCCCAACTCTGAAATGCCTGCGTTGGGAGCCGTGAAGGCGACCGAGCTCGATTGCGGCGCCGCAGAACTGAGCCAGGCAAAATCTACCTTTTTGGCAGCCACCCGGTTGATGCGCGCGGATGCGCCGATGGCGACATCCGAGGTGACCACTGCAACATAGTCACCGTCTGCCAGGCCAGGCAGCGCAATATCTGCGGTTGAGCCGGCTGGCACGGTTTGACGAACAACTGTGCCAAAAGTCTTGGCAGTGGCACCCAAGATTTGCGCGGTGACCGTGGCCGATTTGTCACCCGGCACAAACACGCGCAGGGTTGGCACCAGGTCGGCATAATCTGGCGAGGCCGCCTCGAGTTTGCCGGCGTCGGCCGAGCCTCGAATAAACAGGCCTGGAATTACCTGGGTGGTGGCAAACGGCGCGGCCGGTGAAACATAGTCGACTCCTCCAGATGCCAAACCACGGATGGTCACCTGCTGCACCCAAGCCGAAATCAAACCGCCGCGACTGATCACATGGGTTGCAAAGCTCTGGGTCTTGGGCAAGAAGCCGGCCAACGGCACGATTGTAGATTTGCCGGCGGCCACCGATATTCCCGACAGGCCAGACCCAGTCACCTTGCCACTGCTTGAATAAAGTTCGAGGCTCACTGTGCTGTCGACCTTGGTTGGGTTTTTCAAGATTAGAAGCGATTCGCTACCGGTGGTGGTGTCGCCGCCAATGAGCCAGAGGCTGCTGGCCGGTCTCTGGCAAGCTGTTGCGGTGACACCCGCCATCGAGCCGGCCGAAACCGACTGCACCTGATTGGCGTTGAGCAGCATCGAATTTTGTGTGGCAACTCCCGCTGGGTCTGCGACGGTCAGCTGGTCACCCTTTGAAATCAAACTGGTTGAAGCCGGGCCGTCGAAGGTCGAGCTGACCGTTGGCGAGCCAACGCTGTTGAAGTCACCGACACTTGTGCCGTTGGTTCCGCCGGGTTGATAGGCGCCGCCCGCGCAAACCAGGGTCAAATCCTGGGCTTTGACCCTGAGTGAGCTGGCCTGAGGCACGTCACCGACTGTGAGCGAAAAGTGCGGGGCGAACCAAACCAGACCAAACACGGCGCCAGCCACCACGACTAGACCAAGCAGCTTCTTAATCATTGGGCCTCCTCACCTGCCTCGATGAAGATTGACTCTTCGCCCTTGCGCCTTGGGCTGCGACCTGGCACAGCCATCAGGATGAAACCAACCAGGATGGCCACCTGCACGCCCTTGGTGATTGACCAAGGCGATGAAGTGGCTGCGTGCTGAACCTGCCTTGGCTCGCGCACGCGCCATAGGCGGCCGAAGTCTGTGGTGCCAACCGGTTCAAGTTCTGAGGCCGAATCAAGGGCAATGCCCAGGTTGGCATAATCTGCGGTTGAACCAAGTGGCAAAAGCACATAGCCAATGTGGTTTTGCTGCAATCGCTCGGTGAGTGAGGCGCCGTTGCCTGAGGCTAGGTCGGCAACCAGTTGAGCCGCTGCAGTGTATTTAGCCTGTGAGAGACCTGCGATGGCGAATCTATAGCCAAGGCTCACATCGTCTAGGTGAACGCCGTCTCCGCCAACTAGCTCGGCGGCGATGCGCTTATTGCCGGCCGAATCAACGCTTGGTGTCAGTTCGAGCAACTTGAGGGTCGAACCCTGAGCTGCCTCGGCGGCAACAATTGATGGCACCACTCGACCATCCGAGAATTTTGGCGCCGGACTGTTGAGCAACGATAGCGCGACACTAGGCAAAACAACCAGCAGAGCGGCCAGTGTGGCTATGACGCGACGGGCGTTGCGGGCCGGGATGCCATCGAGCGCGATGGCGAACAAGACGCTGAGAGCCAAGCCGACCGCACTAAGCAGCGCAGCCGGTGAACCATTGACGGTGTCTAGGTTGGCCTGGCCCACTCCAACAGCAGGAAAGTTCACCTCAGAAATTAGGTAGGCACCCGAAAGCAACAGCAGAGTGGTTAGCCAGATGGCCACCGCGAGACCGGCACGACTTCTGAGCAGTGCAAAACTCGCGAACAACACGATTGGGGCACTCGCGATCAGTGCCGGCAGAGGCAAGAATGGGGCTGCAGCAGAAGCCTGAGCCAAACCAGGGTCTGCAAGCAACGCCAAAGGATGCGCCAGGCCAATCACGTAATAGATCACAGTTGGGCCAAAGATCGTCGCCAGTGGCAGCACAATCCAAACCAGATAGCCGATTCGACGCCAGCGAATCAACGCCACGAATGCGAGAGCAAGAATCAAAATCGGCAGCAGATTTGGCGCCGAGGCCCCGATGGCGGCAAGCGACAAGCCCGAAAGTGCGACCCAAGTCCAGCTCTGCGAAGAACTTCTAGTGATGCGGCCAATTTGAGCTGCTCGGATGAGACCCAAGACAAACCATGGCAGCAACAGGCTGGCAACGATGGCGGGCAGTCGCCCATCGCTCTGAGCAGCCCCGAGTGCCGGCCAAAAAGCAAAACCCAAACCGGCTAAAACCCTGAGCCAGGTTTGCTGGGTGACCTGAGCGGCCAGTCGCCAAGCACCCATAAACGCGAGCGGCTTGACCAGCAGCAACAGAATTGCTACCGAAAGTGAAGGAGCCCAGAAGGTTAGCCCGCCAAGCGCGGTGAGCACCCAGGCAAATGGGTCGCTTGGCGCAAAGAAGCCAAGGCCGATGTTTTGATAGCTGGCACCGGCGTGAGCGAACACCGAAAACCACTTGGCACTGAGTGGGATTGTGCCGCCTAGGGTTGCGGCAAGGTCGCGAGGCCACCATTGATAGCTGACTGCCGTCAACCCAAGCACCCACCAAAGACCTGAAGAGCCGACAAAACCGGCAGTGGTTGCGCCGCTAAGTTTGTCGATTTCACCTCGGTCAAAAGCCTGCAGGTTATCGCGCAACTCGTCACGTTCGGCTTGGGCTCGGTGGTGACTGCGAACCTGGGGCCAGCTGGCCCGAAGCGGTTTTAACTCTCGAAGCGAAAGCTTTCTGGTTCGCCTGATGTTGCGGCGCGAACTGAGTCGCTTAAACACTGTAAAGAAGCCCCAGAGGCCGGAGGAAAACTCAACCCAGATCAATTCGGGACGTTTGCTGGCAACCCGCCAAAATGCTCGCATCAAGCCGATGAGCGGCAGAAACATCCAAAACAGCAAGGCCAGAGGCAGTGCCGAATATGCCAAACGCAGGTGGATCGCCGAACGCCGAATGGCAGCCTTTGGCGAGGTTCGCAACCAACGACGCTCGCGCTTGCCGTTCAACGACAGCTCGGCGTGACGCACGCGCGCCTGGGGTGCAACAATCACGCGGTGGCCGGCCAGGCGTGCGCGAATCGCATAGTCGATGTCGGCGGCAAGCGGCGGCGCGGCAGGGTCAAAGCCGCCAAGCTCGGCGAACACATCCGTGCGATAGAGCACGCCAGCTGTGCCAACGGCCATCACATCATCGATGTCATCAAGTTGACCCTGGTCAAATTGCCCACGGATGCTAGAAAACGGAGCGCCAAAGGGTGTAAGGGTCAGGCCCATCTGTGCGATCACCCGAGGGTTGTTCCACTGCACCAGTTTTGGTGCGGCGATTGCCACAGACGGCGAAATCTCAATTTGGGCAAACAATTTTTCGAGTGCATCTGGCGCTGGCGCGCTGTCGTCGTGCAACAACCAAAGCCAATCGGTTTGCGCCTCGCCCAGAGCGAGTTTGATTGCCTGTTGCAGGCCGGTGTTTGGTTCTGCTCTGATGTATTCGACTCGAGCAGCCAGTTCGAAATCAATCGGTGTTGCTTGTTGAGAGGTGTCGACAACGACTATCCGGTCAGGTTGTCGAGTTTGGTTTTGAACAGCCCCGAGCGTTGCCGCAAAAAAATCTGCGGCATCGTGGCTTATCACCACGGCGGTTATGAAGGCGTTCATGTGAATCGGCCGCTCAGCCGAGAATTAGGCGCGCTTCTTTAGCTTGCGACGCTCACGCTCTGAGAGGCCACCCCAAATGCCGAAGCGCTCGTCATTGGCAAGGGCATAGTCGAGGCACTGAGCCTTGACGTCACAACCGCTGCAGATGCGCTTTGCATCGCGAGTCGAGCCACCCTTTTCAGGAAAGAACGCTTCTGGGTCGGTCTGGGCGCAGAGTGCATCGGCCTGCCAAGCTAGCGGGTCGCCCTCTGTGTCAGAATATGCGCCGGCTACGCCAAGTCGAATTGGATCGATAAACCAGTTCTCTGGCACACGATTGCGACTGTCCATTACTTTCACCCTTATCTCAAACCCGGGGAATAAACAGCCACCCCACCGGTGTTTGCGAAATACTTTCGTCGTTGTAATTACAGCGGTGTAGTTCGGTTGCTGTCAAGTTGAGATGTAAGCCCGGGCGCGCCGTTTTTGGGCCGATCTAGCCTGGGTTCTGCGTTATTCTTGGCTTCCATGAGCGTATTAGTCACTGGCGGTGCAGGTTACATCGGTTCACATGTTGTGCGATTGTTACATCAGCGCTCAGAATCGGTGATTGTCGTCGACAAACTTTCATCTGGAATTAAGGGTCGAATCGATTCTGCGCCGCTAATTGACATCGATATAGCTGCTCCCGGTGCCACCCAGATCCTGGTCGAAGCCATGCTCAAGCACAACGTGACCTCGGTGATTCACTTTGCCGCGGCAAAGCAGGTGGGCGTTTCGGTCGAGCAGCCAGAGTTTTATTTTGAGCAAAACGTCGGCGGAATGACCAACCTGTTGCAAGCGATGCGCGAGGCAAAGGTTGATCGCCTGGTGTTTTCATCAAGCGCCGCCACCTACGGCATGCCAGAGGTTGGGTCGGTCACCGAAGACCTAGATTGCAAGCCAATCAACCCATACGGCCAAACCAAGCTGATTGGCGAGTGGATGACTGCCAACGCCGCTCGCGCCTGGGGCTTGCGCGCGGCCAATCTGCGCTATTTCAACGTGGCCGGAGCCGGATGGCCAGACCTAGCCGACACGGCAACCATGAACCTGGTGCCAATCGTGTTTGCCGCAATTAAGGCCGGCAAATCACCGGTTGTGTTTGGTGACGACTATGACACCCCGGATGGCAGTTGCGTGCGTGACTATGTGCACGTTCTTGACCTGGCCGAAGCCCACTTGGCAGCGCTTGACTATCTAGAACGCGACCATCGCGAAAATTCGGTGTTCAACGTTGGCAGCGGCGAGGGGTCGAGTGTTTTTGAGGTGCTAGAAGAGATTCGATTGGTGAGTGGCATCGACTTTGCCATTGACATTCAAAAGCGTCGTGCTGGAGACCCGCCAAAGCTTTGCGCCGACGTCTCGCGCATCGAGGCAACTCTTGGTTGGAAGGCAAAGCAGAACATGCACTCGATTATTGAGTCGGCTTGGGCTGCGGCTAAGTAGGGTTGCGGTAAATTATTTTTGGCAGGCGCCTAAGCCAGTGCGCTGGTAGCAATAAAGGCAGTGCCGCTGCCGGCGAGGGTGAACTTTTTGGCATCGTCACCGATAAACGCGGCTTCTCCCCTGCGCAACACCACGCGCTCTTCGATGCTGTTGCTCAGGGCAATCTCACCAGCGGTGCACAGCACAATGCTGTCTCCCGGGATGTTTAGGTCAGCCAAAACCACCTGACCATTTAGTTCGGCGCGATAGAGAATAAAGTCGTCAATCGGCGTGACAAACTCACGCAACCCCGTAATCAGCTCTCGCTGCTCGACCAAGGGTGGCAGGTTTGGTTCAAACAGCAAGACACGCTCGAGCTCATCGATATCGATGTGCTTCGGGGTAAGGCCGCCGCGCAAAACATTGTCAGAGCCGGCCATGATCTCGACACCAAGACCACCTAGGTAGGCGTGGATGTTGCCTGCCGGCAAAAAGATTGCCTCACCCGGTTCGAGAAAAATGTGGTTCATCAGCAAGGCGATTATCACGCCCGGATCACCCGGATAGAGCAGGTTGAGGCGCGCAGCCAACTCAAACTGAGCCGAAAGGTTTGCCAACTCGGTGACCTCAGCGTTGACTCCGTCGAGGTTGCCGCTGCGCCGCATAATGTCGATAAACAGATTGCGCAGCCCGTCTGGCTGCTCGAAGATCTGCAACCAACCAGCGACGATTTGCTTGAAACCTGCCGAGGTTTCGGTCGGCTCGAGCATGCTTTCGAGCAAATCAATAATCTGCTTGTCGGTCTTGAAGCCGCTCAGTGCCTCAAACTCGGTGAGAGCAACGATCATCTCTGGCTTGTGACGGTCATCACGATAGTTTCTTGAGCTGGCAGCCAATGGAATGCCGGCGGCATTTTCGCGCGCAAAACCCTCGGCGGCCTGATCTGAGTTTGGGTGGGCCTGAATCGAAAGTGGCTCACCTGCGGCCAAAATCTTGAGCAAGAACGGCAGCTGGCGGCCATCCAGTTTGCTGACCAAAGTGGTCTGCACGTCGTCGGCCAGAACGGCCGGGCTGCCCCCATGGGTGCCAAACCAAATCTCTGCCATCGGGCGACCGGTGGCTTCAACACCAAAGTAGTCAGGGATGAGTGTGCGAGAACCCCACGCATAGTCGCGCGCCTGATTTGTGATTTTGAGAATCACTACGATTGCCTTTCAATTTGGCCAACTAGCCTCAAAAGCAACTTAGCCTAACTAACTCAAAATAGACTGAGAGCCGCACCTTATTTAGAGAGCCGGCATGAACGCACTGACGCAACCGATTCGCGAGGTTATCAACCCGCGCGAAAAAGGCTATCGCGCCAAAACCTGGATTGCCTACCTTGCGGTTTTCACACTCATGGCCGGCGACACCGTGCGCTATTCGGTTGGTTGGTATGGCTGGGGTGCCGTCTTGGCAATCATCGGCATCAGCTCGATCACCATGTTCTTTAGAAATCAGCCCGGCCTAACCCTTCGCATCGTGCCTTGGCCACTTTATGCGCTGCTTGCCTGGATGGCCGCAAGCACCATCTGGTCAAACTATGTTGGTTGGACCGCACTGGCATCTGTGGCACAAATTTTAACCACACTCTTTGCCCTGTTCTTAGTTTCGCGCTTCAGCTGGCGTCACCTTTTGCGGGTGTTTGCCAATGTCGTGCGCTTGATCTTGGGCGCCTCGCTGGTTTTCGAATTCATCGCGGCTGCAATTGTGCGCGGACCGATTGCGCCAATCTTCAAAAACTATTCGGGAAACCGACCTCCGGCACCGGCTTATTACTGGACTCAGGGGCACCTTTTTGACGGGGCACGCATCCAAGGAATCGTCGGAAACTCGAACCTGCTTGGCTTCACCGCAATGCTCGGTCTGATCTTGTTTGCGGTCGAGTTTGCCATCACTGGCACCCGCCGCTGGATTAGCGTCTTGAGCTTTGCAGCAAGCGCGCTTTGCATCTATTTGGCCAAGTCGGCAGGCATTGGATTTGCGCTGATAGCCATCGCCGTGGCCGCCGTGGTCTCGATTGCCGTCGAGGGCAAGACCACCGAGGTTAGGCATCGCTACTATCGCTTTGCCTGGCTTGGCGCGGCATTGCTTGGCGGCGTAACGCTGCTGTTTAGGGCGCAGGTCTTCGAGTTCATCGGCAAGAGCCCCGATATGACCGGTCGCAGCGGCATCTGGAAAATAGTTTTGAAACTGATCTGGCAGCGACCAATTGCCGGATGGGGTTGGATCAGCAACTGGGTTCCAGGCGTCAAGCCTTACGCAGGCCTGGTTGTTATCGATCGGGTGCCCTACTATCAGGCACACAACGCCTACCTAGACACCTGGATGCAGCTTGGCATTGTCGGCCTGCTGCTTCTGCTTAGCCTGATTGTCTTCAGCTTTGTGCGGGCCTGGCGGCTAGCGGTTAGACACACCAGCGCACTTTATTTGTGGCCGGTGCTGGTTTTTGTTGGCTTGCTGGTGTGGAGCGCGACCGAGAGTCGCATGCTGATTGAAATCGGATGGGTGCTGCTGGTCTTGATTTCGGTGAAAGTTCACGAACCAGACGAGCTGCTAGAACCGATTGGCGAAAGCCCTAAAAGAGCTCGTTTGCTCGGTCGAGGTCTTCGGCAAAGTCAATCTCGACAGCATAAAGATCGCTGATATCTACTGCCTTGAACTTTAGGGCGTCATTTTCAATCGCAAGCTCGATGCCGCGCTCGAAATAATCCTGGTCGTCAACCTCGTTCAGGCGTTGAATCAGGGCAGCTTTGTCTTGAGCCGAAACATAGTTGATGCCAACCGCCTCGCCAAGCGCCGGGCTAACCTGCTTCGAAAGCTGGTCGATGAATCCGTCTGCATCAAGGGTGTATTTAACCTCTTCGTCGCTGACCTTCGCGGTGTTCACGACCACAAATGACTGGTTGGCATCCATGAACGGTGCAACTCGCACCAATACCTGAGGATCGAAAACCACGTCACCATTTAGCCAAAGCACTCCCCCGTCGCCCGACGCCTTAAGCGCCTTGAGCAAACTCTTCGAGGTGTTGGTCTGGTCATAAAACTCGTTGTAAACGAAGGTTGCCTCGGCAAATCGCTCGATGATTGCCTCAAGTTTGAAGCCGACCACGATCATCACGCGATAGGTGTCACCAAAGGCAAAGCCGAGGTTGTCCATTTGCTGCTTCATGATCGAACGACCATCGCGCAATTCGGTGAGTGGCTTTGGCAGTGGGCGAGCTAAGCGCGTGCCCATGCCAGCGGCAAGGATGACAACCTGTTTAGACATGCGTCAAGTCTATGGAATGACCAGGGTCTGGCCGACCTTTATGAGGTTGGCATTGACGATTTTGTTTGCTGCCATCAGCGCCTGCACGGTCACACCAAACTTGGCGGCAATTGTTTGCAGCTTGTCGCCGGCGAGCACAACATATGTTTTAGGCTTCACCGGCGCCGCCGTTGGTGTGGCGCTCGGCGTTGGCTTCGCAGTCGAAGTTGGCAACTTTGTCGGGGTTGCCGATGGCTTTGGCGTAGAGGTTGGTTTAGCCGTAGCCGTTGGTTTAGGCGAAACCGACGGGCTGGCACTTGGCGTTGGCGACTTGCTTGGTGCCGGCGTTGGTGCCGGCGTTGCGGTTGCCGGGTCTGGCGAGTTTGGCCCAATAACTGCGCCACCAAGCACGGCAGGCGCCTTGGCGCCGATCGGAATGCGCAACGCAAAGGCGAGGTCAACAGTGACCAGCCCATAGCGATCGCCCTTGAGATCGAGGTAGGCCGCGGTGCTGGCGATGATGCGGCGTTTGCCACCGGCAATCAGCCAAATGTTGTGATCTGGCGTGCGAATAAAGCGACCAAGTTGTTGGCTCGCCATTGAAAGTTGCGGGCAGGTCAAATCATCGAGTGCCGTGGCGGCACCTGAATAGTTGGCGGCATCACGAGGGTCGATGTTATAGAACTTGCCGGCGATGGCGATGAGGGTTGACGGGCCGCAGGTGAACTTGAAACCGTCGGCCTTGGCCTTTTTGCTGTAGCCCTTGAGATAGTCGGGCTTGACCACCCTTACCTTGCCGAGTCCGAGCGCCTTAGCTTGGGCTTCGGTTGAAACCTCAAGTGCACGCTTTAGGCCGTCGATCAAATATGTTGTTGGTGAATTGCTCGCCTTGACCAATGCACCTGGCGCAATCACCGCTTCACCAAGCGCGATTTGATCGTAAGCCGAGACCGGAATGGTTTGAACGACGGTGTTGGCTAACCCAAACTTCAATCGATCGGCGGCCGAGAGCGTGAGCCGGCGTTCGGCTGCCTGCACGAGATAAACGGCAGGGTCAAGTGGCGACTTAACCAACACCGGAGCAACCAGTGGGTCATCATCCGTGTTTGGAATGGCGGCCAAAATCGAGTCGGCGGTTGGGCTGACGGTCAGGGTGAACTCGGCAGGATTATCAATCTTGCGTTTGCCCGTTGCCGTCAACAGGTAGGTTGCTCCCTGCGAGTTAGAAGCGATGGTGGCAAGTGGCTCGAGTGCGTTGATGGTCGAAACGCCATCGTTAGAGAGCGTGCCAGCTGAAACCGCGAACCATTTGCCAAAGTCGATGTCGGCAGAGGTGCGCGGGTTGATGTCATAGTATTTGCCGTCAACTATGAGCGCCTTGTTGCCGGTGCTTCGGTTGACAAATACCGTGTTGTTCTTTGCGATTGGCGCACCCCAAGGAAGAAATTTATAGGCACTGATTGGCGTGCTGTTTAAGCTTGGCAGGTTGATGCCAGCGGCTTGCACCGAGGCCTGGTCAAGAATCTCTCGCTTCTGACCACCCTGAATTAGGTAGGTGGCTGTGCCGTCGCCGGGTACATAGTTGGTCATTGCGCCACCATTGGCGAATGCCGCCAGCTGAGATGCCGTCAATTGAACAGCGCTTGAACAGTCAAGGCCAAACTGAGTTGCCTGCTGGCAGCTGCTGAAGGTGTATTTCTTGGCGGCATCGATGAAGTAATACTGGCCGGTGACCGACTTGACGATTCGGTTCAAGGTGCCTGCGTCGTTGAAGCTGTTTAGATAGTCGGCAGAAATTGTGCCAACCGGGCCAAGCGGAGCCAGCGACGCGAGCAAGTCTGGGTCATTGACCAAGTATTTGTTGTTGTCAACGATTAGGTAAGTAGCGGTGCCGGCAGACTTTAGCAAGAAGCCACCACCGATCGTGCTGCCAAACCAGTCGGTATAGAAGCGCCAGAAGTTGCGGTTTCCGTAGGCGCTGCAAGAGTCTCCCGTGCCATAGAGGTTGGCCATAGCCGCATCGTTAGGCGTGTATGGCGTGTAGTAATAAAGGGCCGTGGTCGCGATGCTCTTAATAAGCACGGGTTTGGTGCCACAGCTGACATTCGGGCTATAGCGAAGGTTGGCAACTTTGCCAACCTTTAGATAGGTAAACGAAGATCTAGGGTCGCCATACCACTGCAACTGGCCAGCAGCCATGTAGATCTGCTTGAAGAAGCCGCCATAAACGTTGCCACACTGATTGTTGGGGTCAACGTCTGGACAGGCAAAGCCCATGGCCGCCTTATAGTTGCGAACCGTTGGGTTGACCGACTGCACGAGACCCTGCTCTTTTTGCAGCACGACAATCAGAACCTTTGGGTTGATGCCGCAGGCGCGAGAAACGTCATAAATGATCTGCGCGGCACTTTGCTTGGGTTTGGCTGGCATTGCCGCACACTTGCCGTCGGTTGCCGGCTCGGTGGTTTCGTCGTCGACATAGTTGCGCAGACAGGTGGGGTCGCCAGCTTTGGCCTTGCAAGCTGGCACCTTGCTGTCTAAGAAGCGCTGGATGTCGGCAACCTGCATGGTGCCGAAGTCATAAAACACGCTGTCGCTGATGATGAGCCCGGGGTCAAATCTTGAGGCATCTGCGGCGCTAGCCGATTGAACGTTTGAACCGATCGCGGTCAGGCCAATAAAGGCCACGAGCAGTGTTGCCGTGAACCCAACTAGCTTTTTGAGACCGCGTTTAATCAAGGAATGGTTACCGCCACTGCAGCAGAAGTTCCTGTGTGAGTGGCCGAGGTGTAGGTCACGGTTATCAAACCAGGCCCCTTAGGCAGGCCCTTGAGTGAAAGCGAAAGTGGGTGGCACTGGGTGTCGGTGACATTAACCTCGGCCTTGCCTGAGACGCTCTTGGTTCCGGTGCTGCCGATGAAGTTGAGTGTGCAGGTGCCGCCATCTTCGATGACATTGGTTACCTCGGCAACCGCATAGACATCGGCGTTGTTAGTGTCGACGCCAGAGTCAAGCAGTGAAATCACGGCCTTCTGCTGGGCCACCGATGGGGTTGGCGTCGGTGTTGCCGATGGCGATTCAGTGGCAGATGAGCTTGCACTTGCAACCGGGCTCTGAGAGTCACCGGGTTTTTGGCTGCTGTTCCAATTTGGATAGAGAAGCGAACATCCAGATAGCGAAACGGCAGCGGCTAGAACGGTTAGTGACGCAATGGTTGACTTTAGTTTCATTGGGTTACCTCTCTGAGTGCCGCGAGTGTTTGATCACGGTTGCCATGGATGGCCGCCCAAACCACCGGACGATATTTGCCTCCCGCGA
>CAIPNT010000109.1 GCA_903866485.1 uncultured Micrococcales bacterium
GCCTAGCCCGAGCATGGAACCGTGGGATTACAAACGATAATGAAGTAACCAAACACTTATAAAAGGAAGCCAGATGACCAACCGAATTCGCCTGCCAAAGACCAACCTTGATGTGTCGCCGATTTGCCTCGGCGGCAACGTGTTCGGATGGTCAGCAGACAAAGAGCAAAGCTTCGCTGTTCTTGACGCATTCGTAGCTGCGGGCGGCAACTTCATCGACACCGCTGACGTCTATTCAGAGTGGGCCGACGGGCACGTCGGCGGCGAGAGCGAAACCATCATCGGCGAATGGATGACCGCCCGTGGCAATCGTTCAGAAATCATCATCGCGACCAAGGTGGCCAAGCTATCTACCCGTCCAGGTCTATCTCGTGACAACATAATGGCGGCCGTTGAAGATTCGCTGCGTCGACTGCATACCTACTACATCGACCTCTACTATGCCCATGAAGATGACCAAAACAACGACCTAGCCGAGACGCTTGGCGCCTTCGACACACTGGTCAAGGCCGGCAAGGTGCGCAGCATCGGCGCCTCAAATTATTCTGGTGCGCGCCTCTTGCAGGCCGCAGAGGTCAGCAAGGCACATGGTTTTGCCCAGTATGCGGTCTTGCAAAACCTCTATAACCTCGTTGAGCGCGAACCATACGAATCAGATGCTGCACCAGCGGTGGCCGAGCTTGGCATTTCTGGTGTGCCGTTTTATGGAGTTGCCGTCGGATTCTTAACCGGAAAATATCAGCCGGGCGCTGACATTGCTTCGGTGCGAGCCGAGGGCGCCAAGCGATATTTCAGGGATGAGAACTGGGCGACCCTGGCCAAGGTGACCGAGCTAGCCGGCGAACTAGGTGTTTCTAATGCCGCGGTGGCATTGGCCTGGTTGCGAGCTCAGCCGACCATCGGTGTGCCGATCGCCAGCGCTCGAACCGTCGAGCAGCTCGCCGAGTTGATGCAGTTTGTTGAGTTGACACCTCAGCAGCTTTCGATCTTTAACTAGGGAATCATTTGCGTTACAGAGTTGCTGTAATTTAGAAAGCTGTTGCACTGAAAGGCACTCTCTCTAAATGGCAAAACACTTACGAGTAGCGATTATCGGTGCAGGCCCAGCTGGCATCTATGCCGGCAACATCCTTGCTGGCCACTATCCAGATGTGGAAATTGATCTCTTTGACCAGCTGCCTGCGCCTTACGGTCTGATTCGCTACGGTGTTGCTCCTGACCACCCGCGCATTAAGGGCATCGTCAACTCGCTGCACGAGATGTTGAACTCAGGCAAGATCCGCTTCTTCGGCAACGTCAACTTTGGCACCGACCTTCACCTGGCCGACATCAAGCAGCACTACCACGCCGTGATTTTTGCAACCGGTGCAATCAAGGATGCTCAGCTGAACATCCCTGGTGTCGAGCTCGATGGTTCTTATGGCGCCGCAGACTTCGTTTCGTGGTTCGATGGTCACCCAGATGTGCCTCGCACTTGGCCGCTAGAGGCAGAGCAGGTTGCCGTTCTTGGCAACGGAAACGTTGCCCTTGACGTCGCCCGCATGTTGGCAAAGCACGCCGATGACCTGCTGGTCACCGACATCCCAGCCAACGTTTATGAGGGCCTAAAGTCTTCGCCGGTCACCGATGTTCACGTTTTCGGTCGCCGCGGCCCGGCCAGCATCAAGTTCACCCCGATCGAGCTTCGCGAGCTCGGTGAGGTCGAAGACGTCGACATCGTGCTCTACGACGAAGACTTCCCAGATGGCTGGTTCGACGAAGACGCCGAAGGTGTCACCAACCAGCACAAGGTCATGGCTCGAGTCATGGAATCATGGCGCGAAGAGAAACCGTCTGGCGCAAGCCGCCGTCTACACCTGCACTTCTGGCACAAGCCGGTCGCCATTTTGGGCGAGGGCGGCAAGGTCGCCGGCATGAAGTTTGAGCGCACCCAGGATGCCGGCGCTGGCTCGATCGCCGACACCGGCGTTTTCGTCAACTACCCGCTTCAGGCTGTCTATCGCGCGATTGGTTACTTCGGCAGCGAGATTCCAGGTGTGCCATTTGACGACAAGTATGGCGTGATCAAGAACGATGGCGGCCGTGTGGTCGACGAACAGGGCAAGCGCGTTGAAGGTCTGTATGCGACCGGTTGGATCAAGCGCGGCCCGGTCGGCCTCATCGGTCACACCAAGAGCGATGCTCTCGAAACCATCGAGAACCTGGTCGCCGACATAGACAACCTAGTCGACCCGGCCGACCCATCGACCGATGCGGTTTTGGCTACTTTTGCCGAGCGTGGAGTTGAGGTCACTACCTGGGATGGCTGGCTAAAGCTGAACGCCCACGAGATCGCACTTGGCGAGGCCTTCGAGGGTGTTGAGCGCGAGCGCGTGAAGGTTGTTGCGCGCGATGAGCAAGTGAGCATCAGCGCGGGGCGTAACTAATCTGACGGCTATGTCAGATTTAGCAACGTGGTTTGCGGTGCCACCACTGGTGTCGATTTACCTTAGAAATGAAAAAACCCCGAGGAAAAAATCCTCGGGGTTTTTCTAAATCTGTTTGAGACGAGCTTTATTTTTCGTCAGACTCGTCTTCGTCTTCGCCATCCTCGTCATACAGGTCAGCCCACTTGTCTTCGTATTCAGGCTCGTTGTCGCCTGCGAAGCCGGTGGTTGCCGGCGCAATGTGACCGATTTCTTTTTCAAGCGCGGTCAAATCGGTGTTCGGGCTAAAGTACTTTAGCTCGCGAGCCACCTTGGTGTGCTTTGCCTTTTGACGGCCACGCCCCATGGCGAGACCCCCTTACACGTGCTTGGGCGCGAGATTTCGCGCGGTAACGAGTTGAAAACTAAAACTTCTACTATTTTAGCAGCACGTAGGTCAGGAATGCTCCGCCAAGTGCGGCTGTGGATGGCAGCAAGAAGTTCAACACCGTGTTGAAAACGCCTCGCCAGACCTGCTTGGCCTTGAAATATTCCACGGTCTGAGCAGCAAAGCTGCTAAAAGTTGAGAGGCCGCCGCAGAAACCCATGGTGACAATCAGAGTCAACTCCGGAACGTTGAAACGCAAGTTCACCAAGTAGGCCGCTGCACCGATTAGCGATGCCACAACGTTGGCAATAAGCACGCCCCAAGGGAGTTTTCCGACCCACTGGGCCAGAAACAGGCGCAGAACCGAGCCGAGCCCGCCGAGCACGACAAGCAGAACAAAAATTAGTGCGGTCATTCGCTGATCTCCTCAACGTCGTGGCTTACCGCCTGAAAGTTGCCGGTTAGGCGAGAGGTAAGGGTGTGTGAAGCCCAATAAGCAACGAAGCCAAGCCCAAACATGCCGACGGCGATTGCAATCGCGATTGGGTCGAAGCCCGCGCTAAGCAACAAGAACAGGGCAATGCCGCTCATGGTTGTGAAGCCGCCCGCAAAGCCAACGCCCCAGAAGGCGCGACGGCCGTTGCTGGTCATGCGCGGGTCTCCGTTTAGCCAACCAATCACGCCGGCACCAAGGGTGTTAACCACTAGCAGCCCAAGCAGTTCGCCAAGGCTAGTGCCAACAAGTTGATTGATGCCATAGTCGGCACCGATTCGAAACAAGGTTCCGAGGGCGCCACCGGCAAAGGTGAGGCCAATCGTCGTCCAGTTGATCTTCATCCAGATTCCTAGTCTTCGTCGATGCGCTTTGCGCGCACCTTGGTTACGCC